>JAZBOS010000101.1 GCA_036351255.1 Bacteroides sp. | reverse complement strand
TGGGGAACCTCAGGCTGAAGCAAAAACTTATTTGTTGCATGAAGCAGGCTTTACCTGGGAACAAAACAGGGTTCTGAACCCCTATTCCTTTGGGTTGAACCTGGAGCAGGGGGAGGGTTTTTCAAAACTCTCAGGGCAGGTAAAATATTTCAGGCACTATGAGGCCTTGCCCAAAGGGATCTCTTTTCGGTTTTTTGCGGGTACTTTTCTGAATAGTCCTTCTGATAACAGTCAGGTTGATTATCGCTTCCGACTGGGGGGCTACAGGGGTATCCAAGATTATGGATTTGGGACTACATTCCTGGGGCGTACAGAACCAGCGGGAACTTTTTTGGGGAATCAAATCACGGAGCAGGATGGCGGGTTTAAATACCCTACCTCTGTTGGACAGACCTGGGACTGGCTGATGGCGGTGAACCTGAAAGCAGATTTCCCGTCCCTACCCATGAAAGCCTATTTTGATGCAGGGACTTATGCCGGTGCTTCCAGTGCTTTTAATGGCTCCCGAAGCCTTAGCTGGGTTTTAGGGGTTCAGTTCGTTCCCATCAAGAACTTCCTGGAAATAAACTTCCCCATCACTACTTCATCAGACCTGAAGCAGGTTGCCGATTTTGCCTTTGACAATTATTTTCAGCGTGTGACTTTTTCCCTGCATCTCGACAAGGCCAATCCCTTCCGCTACCTGAGAGACCTTCAAATGGTCATCCAAAATCAGTTTTAATGGAACAGGCTTGGTATTCCTTTACCAGAGTTTTTCCAGGTCGTAGGCCTCCTCTTCGATCCTTTCATAATGGTCTTTCGGCAAATCCCAACCGATCTTCTCAGCCTTATCGCTCAGAACGGCCAGCCGGCGGTTTTTCGCATCGATGATCATGGTTCCGGTATAGTTGTAAACGCTGGGATACCTGATGTGAAAAGTGATGGCCGGTTCTATGGGTGAATTGTTCTGTAGTTTGTGCAGCACATTGAAGGGTTCATAAATATAATCCCCCTTGCTAAATGTTTTGGTGGGATGAATATATACCTTACTCTTGGGTTGGTCGTAACGATAAATGGTTTCTGCTACTATGCCCTGGAGGGGGACAATAAAACCCCAGAAATTGTTATGATGATGGATGGCCAGGTTGTGCTGAGGGGGTCTGATCATTATAAAGGCCTGCACAGGTTCTTCTATCAGCGGAATCCTTCGGTACTCCGTAAGGTCCTGGCCTTCAAGAAAAGATTCGTAATCCAGGTTCCTTAGATCGTGGGAGCGGATCAACTCACGGACGATATTAGGCTCAATCTTTTTTCCTGACAGCGCTTTCAGCTCTTGTAATAATTTCTCCATTTCTTCTCCTGTTTTATGGTTTCTTTTCTTTTCACTATAAAAATACAACATTTGGTGGTTCCTGCCAATTTAAAATCCGGGAGTTTCATTAGCAAAAAAATCATTGGTAAAAGAAATGGCTTGCGATGATTGTCTATCTTTGCCGACAAAGCGCTAAGCCTTAGGCCATGAAGATTCAGCCGGGTAAAAAGATCTACTTTGTTTCCGATGCCCATTTAGGGGTTCCCACGCATGCCCGTAGCCTTGAGCGTGAGAAACTCCTGGTTCAATGGCTCGACCAGGTTTCAAACGATGCCGCGGAGATTTATCTCCTGGGTGATATCTTCGATTTCTGGTTTGAGTATAAGACGGTAGTCCCCAAAGGATTTGTCAGGTTGCTTGGCAAACTGGCTACGCTGGCAGATCAGGGCTTACCCATCTATTATTTTACCGGGAACCATGACCTCTGGGCTTTTGACTATTTTGAAAAGGAATTGGGCCTGAAGGTTTTTCGCCATCCGGTGGAACGGGCATACAACGGGAAGCAATTCTTTATTGGCCATGGAGATGGACTGGGGCCCGGCGACCATGGATATAAATTCCTGAAAAGGGTATTCTCTTCCAGGATAAACCAAAAACTGTTTTCCTTACTCCATCCGGGCTTGGGGACAGGCATAGCCCTGCATTTCTCCCGCAAAAGCAGGATTGCCAACCAGACTGCCGATGAAGTATTTTTAGGCGAGGAAAAGGAGCGCTTAATAAGATTTTGTAAGGATATGCTGAAAAACAAACAATTCGATTACTTTGTGTTTGGTCATCGCCACCTGCCTCTTGATTTCCCTGTCAACGGGCAAACACGTTACATAAACATCGGTGACTGGGTTACCCAGTTCACCTATGCCGTATTCGACGGAAACCACCTGAAACTGGAACGTTTCCTCGATAGGGATTTTTCTCCGGAAAAATAAGGTTCAGTTATTCCTCGCCGTCCAGCAATTCTCTTACCTTCAGGGAAACTTCGTTCCTGGCTTTTTTAATATCTGCCACCAGTTCATTGGTCTTAGCAACAACAGAATCCCAGGTGTCCAGTCCGGCTTCTTCAATTTTTTTCAATTCCTCCGAAACCATGACTTTTTGCTCCTCAAATTCTGCCCGGGCTGCCGCCAGATCCTCCTTTACCTCCTCATTTGCAGTTTCCATTTGCTCATCAATGTAGGCAATCCGGTCATCAAGGTCTTTCTGCAAGTCGTTCAGGCTTTGGATTGCGCTATCCTTCGCATCCTGTAATTGCTCCTCCATTGCCTTCTGCTGATTTCCGCCTCCGCATGACCAGAGAAATACAAATGCCAACATCAGGCTCATCATTAGTGCAGTTCTTCGTTTTGCTTTGTTTTCCATAGTGTTTTTCATTTTTAATTCAAGTTTATGGATGAAAAAAAAGTTTCGCAAAGAATGTGGTCCGGAAGGCAAAAACAGAAGCAGGTGGGGAGTTTCCATCCGAACCTTTGCAGGAAAATGCTTTCCTGCATCCCTGAATTCGTTTACGAATATAAGGAGAATAGGTGAAAGATTGAAATGATTTAAGCCTGAAGTTTCTGGGAATGATAAACTTTATAAAGGTTTTTTATTCAAGGCGTCTGCCGTTCAGGCTCTCAGGCAGCTGAATGGAAAAGATGGTTCCGGTGGCGTCAGTACTGACAAAACTGGCTTCCCCATGAAGGTATTTTTCAGTGAGCAGTTTTATGCTATAGGTACCCCAGCCACGGCCCTGGCCTTTCGTGGAAAACGATTTCTGGAATACCTTCAACTGTACCTCACGGGGCATGACCTGCCTGTTTTTTACCTCAATGATGATCTTTTTGGCCGAGGCATCAAAGCGATGACCAATTGAAATCGTATCGTTGGCTGGGCCTGCTTCCATGCCGTTTTTAATCATGTTTACAAGTACCTGGCGCAGAAGCGTCTTATCTGTCCGGATGATTTGCCGCTCGCCATCATATTCAACTTGTTTACGGTTAAATTTCTGGTTGAGAAGCAGGGAAGAGATCACTTCCTGAACCATGTCAGGAAGGTTAATGACCATTGGATGGGTATCGAGCTGCTGATTCTCTGCTGAACTGATCAGGTGGTAAGTCCTGATCTCTTCATCAATTCTTACAGCCACGTCCTTAAGGATCTTCTTGGTCTCCTCCGCATCCAGGTCTTCAAATACTTCTTGTAAACCGGAAAGAATGGCCGAGGTGTTCCTCAGGTCGTGCAGAAAGATGTTCTCGAGCATCATTCTGGCCTTGCGGTCGCTGATGTCCTCCAGGGCAACAAATACAAAATTTGCCTTACCATATTGAAACGGTTTGGAGTGAACCTTCAACGTAAGCGATTCTCCGTCTTTTAAGGAAATGCTGCATTCGCCCTGTCCACTCCTGCCATCTTCACTCAATTCGATGGTGTTGGCAAGGCCGCAAACCCTGCAATAGGCCGTCGACCCGCAGCCAAAATTCCCCTCAGTGGCATGTATGCATTCCAGGCATTCCCCTGGTCTGAGTCCCAAAAGTTCTTTCCTCCCATCGCTGCTAAGCCCGGCCAGCAAGTCCTTGTTGACATAAACCACTTGACGGGCATCATTGATGATAAGCAATACCACAGGAACATCTTCCAGCAGTTGGGAGAAAAAGGGACTTTTCAGGATCTTATCGCCCTGGGCTTTGATCTTCTCGGGCTGGTATCGGAGTGAAGCGTGAAACATATCTAAGGGTTGGGGTGCAGAAAACAAATGTAGAAAATCATATTGGTTGGGGAATAAAAAAAGCCGGGTTTTTTTGCCCGGCTTTTTTTAAAAATGGTTTTGCTACTGTTTGATCGCCCTCAGTGTAGTCTGTTCACCGCTCCTTGAGGTTAATAAGATAAGATAAAGCCCGGGATCCCATTCTGCAGTGCTTAAGTATACCAGGGCTTGTCCTTCGGGGGCTTCCATGCGGGTGATAACCCGGCCAGATACGCTGATGACCTGGATTACTTGCCATTGATGCCCGTTAGGTAGGCTGATGTTCAGGTATTGGCTGAAGGGCACAGGGTATACCTTTTCTGAGCTGAGCAAGCCTGGTTGGTTGATCCCAACGGTAATGCTCATGGTTTGGCAGTGGGTTTCAATACACCCTGCCGCTGAAGTAGCTGTCAGGCAGATTTCAAATGCACCTGCAGAGGTGTACTGATGTTCAGGGTTCATCTCAGTGGAATGCGTCCCGTCGCCGAAGTCCCAGTAATAGGTGGCAGCCCCCTGACTGGTGTTGTTGAAGCTTGCCAGGTAGTTGTTCACCTCATAGGAAAACGATGGCTCAGGCAGGGGATGAAAAATCACCTCTTCAGTTGGGCTTTGGGCAGTGCACTGGTTGTAATCGGTAACCTCAACCCAGTAATCGCCTGATTGATCAATGGATATCTCAGACGTTGTTTCACCGGTCGACCACAAAAAGCTGTTGCTGCTATCGTCTGGATAGGCCACGATTACAATTTCTTCGCCATCACACCAGGGCCCATTTTCAGGTAAAAGAACCTGAGCATCAGGCAACTCAAACACAGTGACAAAAACCCCGCCAACGTATATTTCACACTGGTTTTCATCGGTAAACAATAGCCAGTAATCGCCAGTTTCAGTTACGGTGATTTCTTGAGTGGTTTCCCCGGTTGCCCATTGGTAAATACCTTCCATGCTGGAGGACAGAACCACTGAACCGCCATCACAAAACTCTAAAGCCCCATCGCTATTGATAAGTACCTCAGGCAGAGTATGTACAACGATCATGTCTTCGACGGTGTAAGTATGCGACTCTCCGGTCTCTGACCAGGTTGCAGTAAGTGAAACGGTGTATAATCCCGGACCGTTTAACTGATAATTGGCTAGCTCAGGTTCATAACTAACAATTCCCCCATTTATACTCCATGCAAATTCATCCGCATCCACACTGAAATTATAGAAAGTAACCTCTCCATAGCCGCAGAAGGTGGTTTGCTCTGCTTCGAAATAAGCAAAGGGCAGAGCGTTTTTCACAATCTCACTGCTCAGCACACTGCTCCAGCTTCCCCGAATGTCCAAAAAGCGGAACATCAGGGAATAATTCCCGTGAGGGATCATCCTGAGGTCAAGGTCAAGGTCGAGCAACAAGGGGTTAATGGGCTCCTCAAGAGTGACTAAAACCCTGCCTTCCTGACCATTGGTGTCAAACAGGTTGCCTTCTGCGTCTTCCAGCCAGTATTCATAGGCAGTCATCAGGTTGGGGCCTTCGTTTTCCTGTACGGGGTTCTTCACAAAGAATTTGCTCAGCACACTGCTCCACTGGCCCCTATTATCCTTAAAACGGATGCTGACGTTATTCAGCCCATTGGGCAGGTCTGCCGCTGTAAGCGTCTCTACCAGGCTGAAAGTTGCCTCTCCTGTAAAGTTTTCTTCAATGGCTGCTTCAAAGTTGTTGTTAAACCATATCTGATAGCCTGCAATGGCAGCGTCCTCTCCATTGCCACTAGCCAAAGGTTGCTTAACAAAGAACCTGCTCAGTACCGAAGACCATGCCCCGGTATTGTCCTTAAAACGAAGGGAGAAGGTGTTCAAGCCTTCGGGCAATTCAGAAACGCCAAGCACTTCACTGAGACTTAAACTCACCCCCGGAGTGACGGTTTCCCAAATCGCTTCACTCTGGTTCAACCAGTATTCATAACCCACAATTTGTTTTTCCTGTCCGGCAATTTCCGTTTGAGGAACCTTTACAAAGAAACGCGTCAGCATCGATGACCAGGCTCCGGTATTGTCCTGAAACCTGGCGGAGAAAGAATTCAGTCCATCGGGCAATGCAGTCGCACTGATCATTTCGTCAACGCTTATTGACTCAGAAGGGGTTAGTGCCTGCATGACCATCTCATCCTGGTTGAAGCAATATGCCCAGGCCACGATCTGTTTCTGCGAGCCACCGTTTTCTGTGGCAGGCAACTTTACGAAAAACCGGGTAAGCGGCGCTGACCAAGCATCTTCCGTGTCCCGGAAACGGATGGTAAAGCTGTTCAGACCCTCGGGAAGCGTTGCAGTGCCCAACGAAAGCTGAATATTGGCTTGCGCCACTGGCGTAAGGCTCACGCTCACGCTGGACTGCTCGTCCTGGTTGAACCAATACTCATAACGATCGATCAGTGGCACCTGTCCTTTAACAGTCAGCCCAGCCAAAATTATGATTATAAAAAGTAGTTTTTTCATCTTGTTTCCGTTTAACGTTCTTGTGCTGAAACATTAACCTCTACTTCTATATTCCCTTCCTCATTGACCAGTGGCGATACCTGCTCGAAAGTAATACTGGGATTGAATGGAATGGCACCTTCCTTATAAGGAATGGTGGTACCATAAATGCCGATGTCATTCCCGTCGGTACCGCCATTCACCCCCGGGCTCCCGGCCTGGAGATGATAGTCGTATTCATAACCAAAAACACTCCCTTCAACATTCACGAAAATGCTGCTTAGGGCCTGTCCTCCAATATTGCCTGATCCGGTATTGTTGCCAGGCATGACGAATTCCCTTACAAAAAGGTTGTTAAGCAGGGTGTTGGATGTGCTGTTGTAAAAAAAGTAACTCCCCGTGTGCAGGAAAATGTTGTTTTGGATCAGGCACGAATACAGACCATTGAAAGTGTCACTGGATTCCTTCAGGACAATGTTGTTGGTGATCATCGTGTTGTCGCTGAACTGGCTGATGTTATGTACAATGTTTTTCTCAATCAGCACGTATTGGGCATTTCCCCCGATAATGGTATTTCTGATGACATTTTCAAGGATGTGGATTTGTTCTGCCGTGGCAGGGGTGTAATAGTAGAGTTTGATATTCTCAATGTTACATCTGCTGATGGTCAAAAAGTTTACTGCCTGGTTTGCCGCGCTGCTTCCAATGTTTATACTGCCGGTGAGATAAAAGCCCTGCAGGAAACTGTTATCGGCTCCTGCCCTGAGGTAAATGTTGCCATCCAGCCAGGTAACCCCTGTGGCAGCGGTGTAATCCGGGTAATGTCCTGTCCCGATCAGGGTCAGGGTATGGTCGATGTAAACATTCCCGATGGGGAAAGTGCCCCCCGGCATATAAAGGGTGTCACCCGCCTCGCTTCCAGCCAGGGCCTGGGCAAAGGTGCTGAAGATTTCTGTGGTTGTACCGTTCTGAACAATAAACCGGTTTTGGGCTTGCGCCGAAACAACCATAAGCAGCGCTATGATAAAGAAATAGATTTTTAGGTTCTTCATAATTGATATTTTTTCTTAATGTTTTGAAATTAACGGTTTTGTGCTTCCACCTGGATGTTTACTTCTATCTCACCGGCTTCATTGGTTCCGGGTGAAACCTCCTGGCTGGTGATATGGGGATTAAAGGGTACAGCACCTTCTTTATAAGGCACTGCGGTTCCATAGATCCCAATATCAAAGCCATCGGTTCCAGCATTATTGCCGGGGCTGGTTTCCTGCAGATGAAAATCGAAATCATAACTGAAAGCACCCCCCGGATAATTGACAAAAATGCTGGCCAGCGGCTGGCTGATGATGTTGCCTGAACCGTAATCGGGGGGACTGAAGGTTATGGTTTTTACAAAAAGATTATTTAGAAAAGTATTTGAAGAACTTGCATAAAGAAAATAAGAACCATTGTGAAGGATGACATTGTTCTGGAAGACACACGTATACATATGCTGGAAAGTGTCTCCATTGGTTTGAAGAACAATGTTGTTGGATATCAAAACATTATTGTTGAAGTTGTAAATGTTTGTCACAATGTTCTTTTCAATGAGGACATGCTGAGCATTTCCCCCATCGATGGATCCCCGGATCACATTCTCAGTGATGTGAATATTTTGTGCCGTTGCAGGGCTGGAAGCATAAAGTTTTATCCCATTCAGATTACTGCGGCTTATGGTAATGTAACTGACAGCCTGGTTGCTCGAGGAAGTCCCCAGCTGGATCCCTCCGGTGAGGTAAAATCCCTGGATGTGACTGTAATCTGATCCTGTGATAAACCTGATGTTTCCTTGCAAAATCGTTAGACCTGTTGCCGTGGTATGGGCAGGATAGTGTCCGGCACCCACCATGGTCACTTTTTTGTCAATATTAATGTCGCCAATGATATAAGTACCACCTGGAATATACAGGGTATCTCCATCCACCAGGGCAGCAAAAGCGTTTTGAAAGGTGGTATAAACCTGGCTGTTCTCGCCGTTCTGGATGACAAAACGGCCCTGGGCGCTGAGCGATAAGCTTACCACCAGCATGAGCATTGAAATGAGAATCTTTTTCATTGTGTTCATTTTCTATGTGTTTTGGTTTGTTATCGGGATTGTGATTCAACCTCAACCTGCACACTGATATTTCCTGCCTCGTCCGTCTGGTTCGATACCTGTTCGAATATGATCTGGGGATTAAAGGGAACGGCGCCTTCCTTGTAAGGAATCGCCGTGCCAAAAATGCCAATGTCAAAACCATCCACCCCTGCATTTACACCAACAGAGGTGGACAAAAGGTGGTAATCGAAATCAGGATTGAAAGGCCCTGTAAGGTAATTCACGAAAACGTTGTCAAATGTCTGGCCGAAAAAATTAGCCTGCCAGATGTTTTCGTCTGTTTGCGGATCAGGCGTAAAATTTTTGAGGAAGATATTGTTCTGAATCAGGTTGTTCAGGCAGTTGCCGTCAAGGGGATTGTTGTCAACCCTGAAAATATTGTTCTGAAAGAGGCTGTTCTTCACGTTACGGATGGGGAGATGCCATGTCCAGCTGGAGTAATAACCAAAAGTGAAGATATTGTTTGAGAAAATGGTCGTTCCATTAAATTGCTGAATATAACCATCTATGATGTTTTTGTAGAATTGGATGTTCTGCGCATTAAATCCGTTTACATTAATCAGCACGTTTTCTGTAAAAAGCACATGCTGAACCGGAGAAGGGGCAGTATATCCCATGTTTACGGCACCTGTGACCCGGCACCTTGAAATGGTGATGTTTGAAACAGCCTGGTTCAGGTAGTTCGCGTAAAAATAAAGATTGCCCAGTTGGAAGCCGTGCAGCAAGGTATTATCTGAGCCTTCTGCAAGATAAATCGTTCCATTGAGGTGCGAAAATAAACCGTCATGCGTTTGCGTCGGGTCATGTCCCACCCCAATGATGGCCACTGGTTTGTCAATCGTGAAATACCCAATGTTAAAGGTTCCGCCGGGCAAATAAATGGTGTCGCCGGCTTGGGTGGCTGCCCAGGCCGAAGCCCAGTCGGTGTGAAAGGTCGCGGTGCCATTGCTTTGCACGGCAATGGTCTTCTGGCTGAATGCCTGGCCTGCTGCTAACAGTATAAAGGCCAGTAAAAAGATTTGCTTTTTCATTAAAGGAAAGTTAGTGTTTGTTGATTTGAGTGATTTATCTGGGCTGAGCCTCTACCTGGATGTTGACGTCTATCTGACCCTGGGGATTGGTTTCGGGCAAAATGGCCTGGTCGGTGATGACATTCCCAATATTGAAGCTTCCACCCGGGAGGTACATGACATCGCCCTGCTGGGCTGATGACAGGGCTTCGGCAAAACTGGAGAAAAATTGAGACTGTTCGCCTCTCTGAAGGGTAATGGCCGGCTGGCAAAAAATTCGGAAGGAATGAATAGCATCCCAAGAACGATGGGAATAAACCTGGCTTTCATGTGATCAAACATTAAAGTTGGTGGAAGAATAACAAGTTTCAATATTACAACCTAAAAGATTTATGCATTTACGCGTTTCCCGTAATCGAGAAAAAATTTTACTTGATTTTTACTATTCCTTTTGATCCTTAACCTTTAAAATAACTTCCCAAAACAATTATTTTCTAATTATTTAGTTGATAATCAAAGTGTTGAACTGGTTTTTTAAATTACAGTTTATTTATCTTAGAAAAATATTTATTTGTCGTAATTCTCCGATACCATCCACCTACCATGCTCGTACCATGCTCATAGTTTATACGGTTTAAACCGTATAAACCCTGACCATGGCAGGGTGATGGAAGGGTAGTGGCCTCAAAAAGATTGGAAATGGCTTAAAGGATCCCAAGCCTGCACTTATTGCAGGCTTTGCTTTTTTGGAGTGCAGAAATCAGGAAGTGATGATGCGGAGAGGGGAAAAAAAGAAGCTGCTCCATTTCAATCGAGCAGCTTCAACAAGAGATATTATGCGGGATGCTTAGCCAATCTTGGCTACCAGGTCAACCACGCGGCTGGCATAGCCAAATTCATTGTCATACCACGAAACAACCTTTACAAAGTTGCCATCGATCACCTGGGTCAACAGGGAATCGAAGATGGAAGAATGGGTGTTGCCAATGATGTCGGCCGATACGATGGGGTCAGAACAGAATTCCAGGATGCCTTTCATGGGGCCTTCGGCGGCTTCCTTGAGTGCCTGGTTGATCTCTTCCTTGGTTACATTTTTTTCGAGTTCCACGGTCAGGTCAACAACAGAGCCATCGGGGGTGGGTACGCGCATGGCGAAACCGTCCATTTTGCCTTTGAGGGCTGGGATCACCAGGCCAACAGCCTTGGCTGCGCCAGTAGTGGTGGGGATGATGCTGAGGGCGGCTGAACGGGCACGGCGCAGGTCTTTGTGCGGCGCATCAAGGATGATCTGGTCGTTGGTATACGAGTGAATGGTGTTCATCAGTCCGCGCTTGATGCCAAACTTGTCGTTGATTACCTTGGCAACAGGTGCCAGGCAGTTGGTGGTGCATGAAGCGTTGGAAAAGATCTTGTGTTCGGGCTTAATATCATCGTCATTTACGCCAAGTACCACGGTGGCGTCAACATCGCTGGCGCTTTTTGAAGGCACACAGAGGACCACCTTTTCAGCGCCTGCCTGCAGGTGCTTGCTGATCTTTTCACGATCGCGGAATACGCCGGTCGATTCAACAACAACCTGGATTCCCAATTCTTTCCAGGGAAGATTGGCTGGGTCTTTCTCAGAATATACGCGGATCTTCTTCCCGTTAACGACGAGGTATTCACCCTCTGCACTAACAGTACCGGGGAACTTTCCATGCGTAGAGTCATATTTCAAAAGGTGGGCTAAAGTGGCGCTGTCGGTCAGGTCGTTTACTGCTACAATTTCAATGTCCTCATTCTTGAGGGCTGCTTTCAGGGTCAAACGGCCAATACGACCAAAGCCGTTGATAGCGGTTTTAATTTTTGCCATAGTTTTTTATGTTTTGAATTTTTTGGAAGCGTAAAATTAATAAAAATTAGCGTTATTTAATCCAATTAAGGATAATTTTACATTGCCAAAGTTTGTTTAAACCCGACTTTTGCATGATGCAGATTATGCTCATGGAGGCTAAACGGAGGGTCCCGCTTCTTTTCTTTTTCTCTTCTTTTTAGGGTCAAAAAGCTTAGCAGAATCAAGGAATAGTGGGGAAACGGCAAAACATTATTAAATTTGCAGCGTATAAAATAAAACAGCTATCCATCAGTTATCTAACTAAAACAAAAACAGAAGCAGATGTTAAGCCACATTCTATTGCAGGTTCAGATGGGCAGCACCGCCCAGGTTGTCGATACATTGGCGCAAACCCCGACGCAGACATTTGAAACCATGACGCTCTGGAGTTTAATGGTAAAGGGTGGGATCATCATGATTCCGCTGGCTATCCTTTCGATCTGGGCCATTTATATTTTTATTGAACGGTACATGGCCATCAGCAGGGCTTCGAAAGAGGAAACCAACTTCATGAATAATATCCGCGATTTTATTCACGATGGTCGCATCGATTCGGCCAAGTCGCTTTGCAAAAATAACCAGTCGCCCATTGCCCGGATGATTGCCAAGGGCATTGTTCGTATCGGGCGCCCGCTGAACGACATCAATGCAGCCATTGAAAATGTGGGTAAACTCGAGATATCCAAGCTTGAAAAGAACATTGCCGTGCTGGCAACGGTTGCCGGTGCAGCGCCCATGCTGGGTTTTCTTGGCACGGTAATTGGAATGATCAAGGCGTTTTACAATATGTCAATGGCTGGAAACAACATCGATATCAGCCTGCTTGCCGGGGGCATTTATGAAGCCATGGTGACTACTGTGACCGGCTTGGCCGTGGGCGTATTGGCTTATATCTGTTACAATATCCTGGTGGCCCGCATCGAAAAGGTGGTCTTTATCCTCGAGGCCCGCGCCACCGAGTTTATGGACCTTTTGCACGAACCCGCTTCCTAATCCTGATTTGTTATGGCCATTCAAATGCGCAATAAACGCAACCTCACCTTCAACATGGCCTCCATGTCTGACCTGGTGTTCCTGTTGCTGATCTTTTTTATGCTGACCTCCACCCTCATTGCGCCCAATGCCATTAAGCTGCTGCTGCCCTCAAGCGAAAGCCGCACAATGGCCAAGCAAACCGTTACGGTTTATCTCAATGAGGATTACCAGATGTTCCTGGAAGAAACCCCTGTAACCACCGATGAGCTTCACAGTGGGCTGCTTCAGCTTTTGGCTAATGAAGAAGAAGGTTCTGTTGTGCTCAGGGCTGATCAGAGTGTGCCCGTGCAATATATTGTGAACGTGATCGACGTGGTAAATAACATTAACAATGCCAATCAAAGCCGTCATAAAGTAATTCTAGCCACCCAACCCGCTCCGTAAAATGGAAGAACTCTCCAGGAAAGATAATCAGTATGCACTCATCGGCACGATCGTATTTCATGTCGGGCTGCTGCTGCTGTTTTTCTTTTTCGGATTGCGCACCCCTTTGCCACTGCCTGAAGAGCAAGGAGTACTTGTAGCCCTTGGGTATTCTGACCAGGGGATGGGCGACCTGATTCCCCTGTCGAGTTCACCGCCCATGCCTGTCCCGGCGCAGCCCAACCCTGTGCAGGAGGAGGTGGCCACCCAAAATACTGAGGAGGCGGTTCCCATTCCTCAAACCACAACCCGTCCACGGCCTCAGCAACCCACCCAGACTCAGCAGCAGCCTGCCGAGCAAACCCCTGTCCAGGAGCCTCAGCCACAGGTGGACCCCAGGGCCATGTTCCCGGGGGCTGATCAACGCAGCACCAGCAGCCAGTCGCAAGGCACTACCGGCCAGCAGGGCGCCCAGGGCAGCCCCACAGGCGCTCCGGGTGGAGAAGGCGATGGCGTAGGCCAGGGAGGCGTGAGTTACGATCTTACAGGCCGCAGGCCCAATGTGCTTCCAAAACCTACTTATAACATCCAGGAGTCTGGCAAGGTGGTGGTCTCTATCACCGTCGATCGCGAGGGCAGGGTGGTCAGGGCAACGGCAGGGGCCAGGGGTACCACAACCACCAATCGCACCCTTTGGCGGCTGGCAGAAGATGCAGCCCGCCAGGCTCGCTTCGATAGGAATCTCAATGCCCCCGAAGAACAAACGGGTACCATTACCTACAATTTCGTTATCCAGAATTAAATGAACTACAAGGAAACCCTGGGGTACCTGTTCGAGCAGTTGCCCATGTTTCACCGTATTGGCCCTGCTGCTTACAAAGCCAACCTGGATAATACCCTGGCCCTGAGCAGGCACCTGGGCGAGCCTGAAAAAAAGTTCAGGAGTATCCATATTGCGGGCACCAACGGCAAGGGCTCGGTGGCCAATATGCTGGCATCGGTGCTGCAGCAGCAGGGGTACAAAACCGGCCTGGCTACTTCCCCCCACTTAAAGGATTTCAGGGAAAGGATACGGATCAACGGGAAAATGATTCCCAAAACCGCAGTAACGGAATTCATTCAAAAAAACAAGGGCTTTTTCGAACAACTCAGCCCGTCGTTTTTTGAGATCACCATTGGGCTGACCTTCGATTATTTTGCCCGCGAGCAGGTGGATGTTGCAGTGGTTGAAACCGGCCTTGGGGGAAGGCTTGATTCCACCAATATTGTTACGCCCGAAATCTCCATTATCACCAACATTGGGATGGATCATATGAACCTGCTGGGCAATACTCTGGAAAAGATTGCGGCAGAAAAGGCAGGCATCATCAAAAAGGGTATACCCCTTGTTGTAGGGAAGCATCAGGCAGGTGTTCAGGAAGTTTTCGAAGCCTTTGCTGATGAAAAAGGAGCGCCCATTTTTAATGCCAGCGATTGCTATGCTTTTGTCAGCGCAGAAACCAAAGACCACGCAGGCCAGCTTTTCCAGGAAATAAGCTTTAAACGTCCCGGTGGGGAATTACACACCTATAAGACTGATTTGCTGGGGGTCTATCAGCAGGAAAACCTTGCCACTGCGCTTACCGCCCTTGAGTTCCTCAACCGTCAGGGGAAGTTCCGGGTATCAGACCTGGCCCTGCGCCAGGGTTTGTCGCAGGTGAAAGAGAACACCGGGTTCAGGGGGCGCTGGTATCAGCTGGGCAAAAGGCCAAGGATCATTTGCGACACAGGGCACAACAGTGATGGAATAAAAATGGTCACAAGTCAGTTGTCAACCCTTGCATATGACAAGCTGAGGATCGTTCTGGGGATGGTGGATGACAAGGATGTCAAGGGGGTGTTGTCTCTTTTCCCAAAGGATGCCACCTATTATTTCTGCAAGCCAGATGTTCCCCGAGGTCTGAACCCCCATAGCCTTGCGGCAGCTGCAGCTTCCGAAGGGCTGAAAGGGGAGGTGTATGCCACCGTGAAAGAAGCCTTGCTGGCAGCCAAAAGGGAGGCATCAGGAAGGGATCTGATCTTTGTGGGTGGCAGTACTTTTGTGGTTGCCGAGGTGGTATAAAAAAACCGGGGAGACCCCGGTTCTTTTATTTTTTATTTGTTTTGTTCTTCCAGTTCTCTTTCACGTTGCCTTGCTTCGCGCGCCGCCTGGCGGGCCCGCTCGCGCAAAAGTTCGCGAACATGGGTCTGCAGATCGGCGTCTGCCCTGAACTCATTCATGATCTCCTGGTAATAATCGCTATTCAGCCCCAATTCCATCAGGGCGGCTTCAATTTTGCCCTGCATCTCCTTCTGAATTTCGGTGATTTGAGGGGCAGCCGTATTGAAGAATGATATTTCTTCCTCCGAATACATCCCGCCATCGAGGGCACCGATCTGAGCTGCACTGGCAATCTGATTGAAACGCTCCATGGTGAGACCATTGGCTTCAACGGCTGCAACGATTTTCTCGTTGGTTTCCTTCTGGAGTTCGCTTAATTCACGGTTGGCATCATAAAAATTCAAGAGGTCCTGATCCGCAAAACGGAATTCCTTCTTGGGTTCTTCGGTTTCCTGTCCAAAAGAAAGGGCAGGAGCAGCAAGCAGGACAGTCAAGGTAAGGATTGCCGCGAAGAAAGTCTTTGAAATCGACTGGGTAGTGTTACGAAATTGATTCATAGGTAAATTGGTTATTGGTTAAAAAAGCAGACAAATGTAAAAAAATTTAAAAAAAATCAGCTAATATTTTTACAATAATTACTTAGTATCAAAACTCAGGCCAAAATTGAAAAATTCTTATCCTATATTTTAATAAATATTAATAATCAATATGTTACAAAATAATATTTTTTTGAAAAAATCCCTTAAAATAACCTCTAAGAGCCATTCTGGTTAAGCATTTATCGAAATAATGATATAGCTATATGGATTAATTTCTATGGGGATTCCAATATTTTCGGCCTGGATCAGGTTCATCTCTTTCGGAAGGTTTGTTATGCCCTGAATCGCATTGATCTGCAAGGTTTCCGCCCGGTTCATTTCTGCCACTTCAAAAAAGTGGGAAGGGATCCTGATGTATGCCAGGATGTTGTCATTTTGGCAGAAACTGGACACCACAAGCCAGGCTTTAACATTTTCCCAGCGAAGGAAACAATAAAGGTGGCGGTCATCAAAGTCTTCCTTCCCCTGGTTGAACCACATCAGGTCATAAAAATGTCCCTGGGTGATAACAGGATCCTGGGCCAAGTGCAGAAGAGTCGTGTAAGTTTCTTTCAGCCTGATTTGATCAGGATTAAGTTTTTCATTGTTGCACCTGCCTTGGTTGAACCATTGCTGAAAGGCGGGTACATGAAAATAATCGAATATGGTTGTCCGTCCATCCTCTCCACTGAAGCCGGCAACACCAGCTGCTTTTTCACCCATTTCCTGACCAAAATAGATCATCAGTGGGCCCTGATGCATGGTTGCTGCCACGGCCATTCCGGGGATTCCTGCCCGCATATCTCCCGCAAACTGGGGGGAGGCAATGCGTTGCTCGTCATGGTTTTCCAGGAAACGGAGCATACAGGCATCCAGCCCTTCCAGATCCTTCCATGCCTGGCTCAGGGAAGCGGCTGGTTTTCCCCCTGTCATCACTTCGCGCATGAGGTTGTATAAGCCCTCCTTGTCATAGAGGTAGTCGAAGCCCCCGATTTCATGATACAAGTGATAAGCCCCGGGATTATAAATCTCGGCAATGAAAAGGGTATCAGGGTATTTTGCCTTCACCTCCCTGATGGCCCATTTCCAGAATGCAACAGGTACCATTTCGGCCATATCGCAGCGGAAGCCTTTGGCACCCTTTCCTGCCCAAAAAAGCAGAATATCCAGCATTTTTTCCCATGTGGCGGGGAGGGGGTCAAAATATTCTGCGCCGCCTCTCTGATAGTCTACACCATAGTTCAGTTTTATGGTTTCATACCAGTCGTTAATGCCAGGTGAAGCGGTAAACTGGTCGTTGCCGGTCACTTTTGCAGGGTCTTCAGCAAATGGTTTCAATGCCTTCTCCCTGGCATATGGAAGCTGTTGAACCTCTTCGGGAAGTCTTAGCCTCTGCCCAGGGATATAATAGAAATTGTTCTGCGGATGAAAGGCCAGTGCCGTCTGGTCGTGCTCACCCAGGTCTGAAACACCTTCAGGCCTGATTTTTGAATGGTATTCCCGGGCCACGTGGTTGGGGACAAAGTCAATGATGGGAACAAGGCCTGCCGTTTTACACCGTTCGATAAGGGCTTCAAATTCTTCCATTCGCCGGTTGATGTCTACGGCCAGATCAGGACATACATCATAATAGTCGCGGATTGCATAGGGTGATCCAGCCCTGCCCTTGACCACATGGGGATGATTGGCGGGTAATCTGTAAGTTGAATAATCCGTTAGGGTGGCATGCGAAATCACGCCTGTAAGCCAGATGTGTGTGGCACCGAAAGCCCTGATCTCTTCCAGGAAATGCTGATCCAAATCATTGAACTTACCACAGCCGTTTTCTTCAATTGTGCCATAAGGCTTTACGGTACTGTTTCGGTTCCCGGCAAGCCTGACGAATATCTGATAGATGATGGGTTTCATATTCCTTCGCTTTTGGAGCATACTATCGATTGTCCCAGCCTTTATGAAAGGGTCATTTCTGTTACTGGAAGAATGCGTCGGTAAAATTGAGCAGGAAAACCTTATCCGTGGCCCTGGTCAGGGCCGTGTACAGCCAGCGCAGGTATTCGGTATCAGGTTCCTTGTTGGGGATATAACCCATTTCCACAAACACATTGGCCCATTGGCCGCCCTGGGCCTTGTGGCAGGTGAGGGCATAGGCAAACTTCACCTGCAGGGCATTGAAATGCGGGTTGTTCTTGATTTGGGCCATTCGGGCACCTTTGCTCGCTATGTGGGCATAATCCGCGGCTACTTCTTCAAACAGACGCCTGCTATCGGCAGCGGTGAGTGAAGGGCCATCGGCGTTTAATGTATCGAGCATGATCTTGACCTCCAGGTCTGGCTCCTCGGGGTAATCCAGCATGCGAAGGGTCACTTCTGCAAAGCGGAAGCCATAGAGCTCCTCAGTGCGTCTGATACGTTTCAGTTCAACGATGTCACCATTGGCAATAAAGCCGGCCTGGCTTGACTCAGGCAGCCAGAAGTAGTTATTCTTGACGACCATCAACAAGTCGCCTGCGCTGATCTCATCCTCCCTGAACAATACCCTGCTGCGGATGTGCTGGTTGAAGAGGTTTGCCCTTTTGTTTGACCGGCAAACGATAAGCGACTGTTCCATGTCGCGGCTCATATAGGCATTGTTTACTTCGTCTGCGGCATCAGGGCCCTCCAGCCGCCGGATGTCGCTGAACCCCGGGAGCTGCATCTGTGGATAGCCTTCCTTTCCTGCTCCCAGCATTTGACGGATCATTGTGGCATTATGAAGGATGCCGCTGTCACGGGCCTGGCGAACGACTTCCCTCAGCTCAAAATTCCATATCTTCAGATGATACCTTTGACTCAGAAACTTTTCGCTCAGGGCAGGGCTTTCAGTAGTCATCACTGGGGGAAGCTGTGCGGTGTCCCCAATCAGGACCAGCCTGCAATTTATGCCCTCGCTAACAAAACGCAATAAATCATCGAGCAGGTTTGTGCCTCCAAATAATTCTGACTGTTCACTGCGGGTCCCTCCGATCATGGAAGCTTCATCCACAATGAAGAAGGTGTTCTTGTGCTTGTTTTGCTGGAGTTCCACGCTTACAGAGCCATCTGCGGTGGGCAGCAGGCGGTATATCTTCTTGTGGATGGTGAAGGCTTTCCTTCCCGAGTAACCAGCAAGCACCTTGGCGGCCCTTCCGGTGGGGGCCAGCAGGATGCTATTGGCCCGCAAGGAAGGAAGGATGCGGACCAGGCTGCTGACAATGGTGGTTTTCCCTGTGCCTGCATAACCTTTCAGCACAAAGACAGAGGATGAGTCCCCCTTTAGGATATAGTCGGCCATCAGGTCGATCAATTGACTCTGATCTTCCGTGGGGGAATAGGGGAATTCTTTTAAAATGGCTTGTCTAATATCTTTAGGGGTCATAAGCAAACATCAGAAAGGATAACCAATCCCCAGGTTGAAGTTCCAGGTTCTTAGCCGGGGCCAGTCGTCAATCCATCGTTCACCAAGCTCACGGGAAGGATCGTGGACAGGAAAGGCGGCATCAATACGAACAACAAAGAAGTCAAAGTCGAGGCGAAGGCCTGCACCCGCTCCGATAGCAATCTCACGGTAAAAGTCATCCAGAGAGAATTCTCCCCCGGGAAACTGTGGGTTTTCATTGATAAACCAAACGTTGCCAGCATCAGCAAAAAAGGCTGCATGCCAGAAGCGGTAAATGGCAAAACGGTGTTCAATATTGGCTTCCAGTTTAATATCCCCGTAACGGTCAAAGCGTATCCCCAGGCTGTCGCGGTAAGACCCTGGTCCCAGGGTGTAAATCCTCCAGGCACGGACACTGTTAGCCCCACCTCCATAAAAGCTCCTGACAAATGGCATCACCCTTGAATTGCCATAGGGGATCCCGGCACCTGCCATCAGGCGGAAAGCCAGGGTGCTCCTCTGATCGAATAACTTATAATAGCGCCAGTCGGCATCCCCTTTCAAATATTGCGCAAAGGGGATGTTGAAAAGGGTATAGTTTCCGTCTTCATTGGTGTTAGCATCGAAAACACTGCTGGCAAGTTGCATCAGGTTGCCAGCCGATTCAAAGTTTCCACGGAAATACATAAAGTCGGCTTCCCTGCCAAGTTGCTGTGAGCTGAAAACATAGGAGTATTTGATACCTGCCGTCAAGTGATCTTTGTAACGGCTTAGGATCAATGGATTTCCCGCAGGAATCCTCGACTGCAGGATGGAGTCGTTAAATACCTTGATTGAACTGATCTCGATGGGGTAGAGGTAATGACGCTTCCTGACGTTTTCGCTCCATTCAAACCCATAGCTGACGTTGAAGATATAACGCGTATAGTCGGGGCGTTGGCGGTAGTTGATACCAGTGAGCACGGTGCTGCGCGGGCGTGCGTTCTTTGAAAGGCTTTCCATGGGGATCGGAGCCAGTAACTTTGGGAAGTCAATGCTTACCTCGGCGCCCAGTTCAACGGTATTGAAGGGCAAACGGTTGATTACTTCCTGTCTGGCTGATTCTCCTGATACTTCCAATGCGCCTTTCAGGCGGATGTTAAGCCTCTCGGCACCCCTGAAAATGTTCCGGTTGGTGAAAAGAAAGTTTCCCGCTACGCCAAGGTTGCCCGAGGAGTTCAGCCCTTCAGCTTCCACTGTGAAGGCATTGGAAGGAGATCGGGCCAGCTGTATGCGGGCATCCAGAAAACCAAGGGTATCGGAAGGTTCACCCTGATGTGGCTGCAGGTTCTCAGAAAATTGGATATTGATGAACCTGTAATTGCGCAAGCCGCTAAGGTAATTATAAGTCAGTTCGACATTCCTTCCCCGGAAATACCGGCCGGGTTCAATTAAAATATTATGAACCACCGCCCTTGGCCTGATACTCATGGGATCGTTGTGGAGGAACTGATATACCGGTCCTTTTCCTAGCTTAGAGGGGGCAAAAAAGGTTGTATCGAAGGGGGTGGTTCCGCTAAGGAAGGGAGAAAAATCAGGATAAATAAAGACCTGGTCAACCATATACCGCTTGTGCCGTAATTCAGGAAGGCTGTCATTGCCCGGGCCTCTCTGGGCATTCGGCTGACTGACGTGCAGGTCAATGTCAACCTGGTGACCACCTACCATACTGTCCACATGGAAAAAGATGAAGTCTTTTGAAAAATTGTAAAACCCCTGGTTTCGAAGTTGCCGGGTGATTCGTTCCCGTTCACTTTCCAGCAGATCAGCATTATATTGATCCTGCCTATGGATCAGGGTATTCAGTGAATCGGCCCAAATAAAGGAAGCAAGGTAATCATCCGGGATGACATACTTAAAATCTCTGATTCTGTAAGGGGTTTTACCTTCGATGAGGTAGATGATATTTGCCTTCCGTCCATTGGTGTCAATTCTGGTATCAATATTTGCATTAAAATATCCTTTTCCCTGCATAAAAAGCTCGAACTGCCGTTGACTGCTTTCCATTAATACCGGGTCGAAGACCACGGGAGGTTCTCCAATGGCGTTTTTTATCCAGCGCTTCAGGCCGTTCTCCTTCCCCCTTTCAGCCAGCTGGTAGACCTGGAGGTGAAAACGGTAAAGCCCCAGGATGCGACGGTTGGGCTTTTGCCTTAAATAGGGCTTTAACTCTTCTGTCTTTACCTCAGCATCCGATACCTTTATCCTGTTCCGGTTCAGAAGATACTGATCCGAAGGGATATTACGGGCAGGGTTACAACCTGAGAAAAGCAGGAAGGCCAGGCCTATCGGTAAGAAAAATTTGATCAGGTTTTTAAACACTTACCTTGGGGTTTTGCAGAAAACAAATTTAGCCATTATCGAAAAACGACAAAGAACTATTCATAAGGAATAAAAAATTTGTGAATTCTTAAGAAAAATGACTTTTAAAGGCAAAATAAAATATTTCAAATAAAAATATTTTGCTTTGATATAAAATACTAATTTAATAAATTTGTTTACAGGAAAACCACAGGCTAATAAAATGCAGATCAGGGGGAAAGGAGCTTTTCCGCTGAAAAATGAAAATTTTGCGAGCGGTCTATGGTTTTCATGTGTTATCTTTGCACGTTTTAATTTATTAGGATAATGACGCTCATTCAATCTATTTCAGGAATCAGGGGAACAATAGGGGGTAAGCCCGGTGAAGGTTTTTCGCCCGTGGATGTTTTAAAGTTCTCGGGAGCTTTTGGCATGTGGCTCAAGAGTCGCTTTCCTGAAGAACGCCTCAGAGTCGTTGTGGGACGCGACGCCCGCATTTCAGGCCCAGTTGTTAATAAGATCGTGACCTCTGTGCTGCAGTCGATGGGCATTGATATTGTTGACGGGGGGATTTCCACCACTCCGACCATTGCCATGGCTGTAGGTTTCTTTCAGGCCAACGCAGGCATCATAATCACAGCAAGCCATAACCCCAAAAACTGGAACGCCCTCAAATTGCTTAACGAGCACGGGGAATTTCTTACTGCTGAACAGGGTGAAGAAATGAACCGGTTTCTGGACTGGAATGCTTTTGATTTTGTTCCTATCGAGAAATTTGGACACTATTCTAAAGAAGATGGCATGATCGAGATGCACATCGAGAAGATCCTTTCCCTGCCCATTGTCGATGTTGAAGCTATCCGGGAAGCCAATTTCCGGATTGTGGTGGATGGGGTCAATTCTTCCGGTGGTCTGGCTGTTCCTCTCTTACTGGAAGCTTTGGGCGTCAAAACCATTCATGAGATTTATTGTGAGCCCAATGGCATTTTCCCGCATAACCCCGAACCGCTTCCCGAAAATTTAATAGAACTTTCTGCGGAAGTTGTCAATAAGAATGCCCATTTGGGTATTGCTGTTGACCCAGATGTAGACCGGCTGGCGCTGGTATGCGAGGATGAAGAAATGTTTGGCGAAGAATATACCCTTGTGGCTGTAGCCGATTATGTGCTTTCACAGACGCCGGGAAACACCGTCAGCAATCTTTCCTCCACACAGGCGCTGGCTGAGGTTACACGTGAGCACGGTCAGGAATATTTTTCAAGCGCCGTTGGTGAAGTGAATGTGGTTGAAGCCATGAAAAAACACCATGCCGTCATTGGCGGTGAAGGTAACGGAGGCGTTATTTATCCTGCGTTGCACTATGGACGAGATGCCCTTGTCGGAATTGCCCTTTACCTCTCTCTCCTCGCGCGTTCTGGAAAGACTTGTACCGTACTTAAGAAAAAATATCCCGAATATTACATCTCCAAGAATAAGATCGAACTTCCTGCTGAGGTAAACCTCGATATGATCTTTAACAAGATCATTGAAAAGTATGCCAAGCATCCCATTGATCAGACCGATGGCGCCAAGATTCTTTTTGATAAGGAATGGGTGCACCTGAGGCGTTCAAATACCGAACCCATCATTCGCATCTATTGCGAAAGCGACAGCCTCGTAAAGGCTGAACACTTGGGGAAAAAAGTGATTATGGACATCAGTGAATTGCTCAAAGGGGAAGAAGACTAGACCTTTCCTATAGCTAGGATTTCTTCTGCAATTTCCAGGGCCTGATCAATGTCGGTGACTGACTTGATGGTCATACTGAGCTTGTCATTGCTTTCCTTCAGCTGGCACTTTCTGTAATTTTCCTGGGCAAAGCGCAATACTCTTTTGAATGCATCGCTCTCGTAATAGGGTGAATCCTTTCGGCTGGTAAAATAACCGATCATCAAGCCGCTTTTCAGAATCATCTTCTCAAAGCCGATCTCCCTTCCTTTCCAGCGGAGCCTGAGGGCTTTCATCAGGCCGGCAGTGGCTTCGGGTAAAGGACCGAAGCGGTCAACCAGCTGGGCTTCGAAGGCTTCCAGCGACTCTTCTTCCTCAAGGCCGTCCAATTCCTTGTAAAGGCTCAGGCGTTCTTCGGTATTGGATACATAACGACTGGGGATCATCAATTCAAAGTCAGTCTCCAGCTGGCAATCTCCTATCTGGTATTTCCGCTGGTTGATGCCTTCGGCAAACAGCTCTTTAAATTCTTTTTCCTTTAATTCCGTGATAGCCTCATCCAGGATTTTCTGGTACATCTCAAATCCGATCTCGGCGATGAATCCGCTTTGCTCGGCGCCCAGCAGGTTTCCTGCCCCCCGGATGTCGAGATCACGCATGGCGATGTTAAAGCCGCTGCCCAACTCCGAAAACTCCTCAATGGCCCGCAGGCGCTTGCGCGCCTCATCGGTAAGGGTGCTCAGGGGCGGGGTGAGCAGGTAACAAAATGCTTTTTTGTTGGTGCGTCCCACGCGCCCGCGCATCTGGTGCAGGTCGCTCAACCCAAAATGATGCGCATTGTTGATGATGATGGTATTGGCATTGGGGATATCCAGACCCGATTCCACAATCGTGGTCGACACCAAGACATCGAAATCCCCGTTGATAAAGTCCACCATAATCTTCTCCAGCTTCGCACCCTCCATTTGACCGTGCCCAACGGCAACCCGCACATCGGGGCACAAACGCTGAACCATCCCTGCCACCTCAAGGATGGTCTGCACCCGGTTGTGGATAAAAAAGACCTGCCCGCCACGGCTTACTTCATTCATCACGGCATCCCTGATCAGCTCTTCGCCAAAGACGTGAAGTTCGGTGACGATGGGATAACGGTTGGGCGGAGGGGTGTTGATGCGCGAAAGGTCGCGGGCCCCCATCATTGAAAACTGCAGTGTGCGCGGGATAGGTGTGGCGGTTAGCGTCAGCGTATCCACATTCACCCGCATCTGCTTGAGCCTTTCCTTGGCCGCCACTCCGAATTTTTGCTCCTCATCAATGACCAGCAATCCCAGATCCTTGAATTTTATATCCTTGCTGATGAGCCGGTGCGTCCCGATGAGGATATCGATTTTTCCTGCCTTCAGGTCATCCAGCACGGCTTTCTTTTCCTTGGCCGAGCGGAAACGGCTGATGTAATCCACCCGGCAGGGGAGGTCCCGCAAACGGTCATTGAAGGTGTAATAATGCTGCAATGCCAGGATGGTGGTAGGTACCAGCACTGCTACCTGTTTCGAGTCGGCCACCGCTTTGAAGGCCGCCCGGATGGCCACCTCTGTTTTGCCGAACCCCACATCCCCGCAAATCAGCCGGTCCATGGGATAGGGGGCTTCCATATCTTTCTTTACGTCAAAGGTGGCTGTCTCTTGGTCGGGCGTGTCTTCATAAATAAAGGAAGCCTCCAGCTCGTTCTGTAGGTAAGTGTCAGGGGCAAAGCCATAGCCATGCTGGGCTCGCCTTCGTGCATAAAGATTGATCAGATCCTTCGCAATATCCTTGACCTTGCTCTTGGTTTTGTTCTTCAGGTTGGCCCAGGTATTGCTGCCAAGCCTGTGCAGGGTGGGCACCGTGCCTTCCTTGCCACTGTATCGCGAAATACGATGTAATGAATGGATGCTGATGTAAAGGACATCGTTGTCCTTATAAACCAGCCGAATGGCTTCCTGCAATTTGCCGTTTACTTCAATTTTTTCCAGGCCGCTGAAAATGCCAATCCCGTGGTCGATGTGCGTGATGTAATCGCCGGGTTTCAGGTTTTGAAAATCTTTGACAGACATGGCTTGCTTTCCGGGAAACTTATCGCGCACCTTAAAGCGGTGGTAGCGCTCAAAGATCTGATGGTCGGTGTAGCAAGCCAGCTGGGTTTGGTAGTCAATAAAACCTTCGTGCAGGCTTAACAAAAGGGCATCGTACTGAAACCGCATCTCCCGATCAGCGTTCTGATGAATGGTCTCAAAGATGGATTCAATTCGCTCGATTTGCCGTGGATTGTCTGAAAGGATCAGGTTGGTAATGCCCCCGGAGGTGTTTTTTTCCAGATCTTTGATCAGCAGGTCAAAGTTCTTGTTGAAAGAGGGCTGGGGTGAAAAGTCAAATTTTATTGCCGCCTCTGTTTCCTTTGCCAGGTATGCCTTGCGAAATTCAATGACCCGGGTCCTGTTCAGTTTATTGATGAAAACGTCCGGCTCCAGGAACATTTCTTCAGGTTTCAGGTGTTTCAGATCCCTGTGTAGCGTATGATAAATGTTTCCTGCCTTTTCCAGTCCTGCCTTCATTTTTTCTTCCGCCAGGCCGGTATCCTCGGTCCATACGACGGTGTTGGCAGGCATCGAGTCAAGCAGAAACTCCCGCCCCTCAGCCTCTGTTTTCATCTGCCCGATATCTGGCAGGATGCTGACCCTGTCCTGAACTTTTACTGAGAGCTGCGATACCGGGTCAAAGGAGCGAAGGCTTTCCACCTGCTCGCCCATGATCTCGATACGGAAGGGATAGTCATTAGAAAAGGAGTACACGTCAATAATCCCCCCACGCAGGGAAAATTGACCGGGCTCAACCACAAATTCCACGCGCTCAAATCCATATTCAATGAGAACATCGAGGAGGAAATCAACAGAAAGATTTTCCCCCCGGCCTATCTGGATCACATTCTTTTTGAGCTGTTTACGCGAGACCACCTTTTCGCCGATTGCTTCAGGATAGGTAACGATGATGGTTTTATTGCCCTGCGACACCAGGCGGTTGACCACTTCCGAGCGCAACAGCACATTGGCATTATCGGTTTCGGTAACCTCATAGGGCTTCTTA
>JAZBOS010000100.1 GCA_036351255.1 Bacteroides sp. | reverse complement strand
TCCGGGAACCCATCCTGCAAGGGTCAGCAGGAATACGATGAGCACGGAACCACAACCCTGATCGATCACCGCCAGGGGTGGAAACAAAATGGCAAAAAGGACTCTCAGGAAAGACATGAAATTCGCTTTTTTGGTTTCTGATGTAATGGCCTGTCATGCTCTTTTCTTAAAAAGCAGGAATCATCTGCTTTTTAAATAGGTTGAACCAGGCTTTGCCAGGCATTCCTGATGCAAATATAAAAATTTCCTGTAAAAAAGGGATAACACCCTGGTTTACAGCCAGGGGGTTGATGATCAACGATTGGTATTTCGTAACACATAGATTCGTGAATGTTTTCAGCTAAACCGGTCGTCTGACCTAACTTCATTAGGATACCCGGTGACCCTGTTGATCCATCCGCTTTTTTCAATTTCGTGGATGTCAAACTGGGAAATATAAGGTTTAATGTCGAGCAGGGGGGTGCCGTCGAGCATATCCACATTTTCCACCTCCAGGATGTTGTCGGTGATGCTGATGAGTTTTACCACCGAAAGCCCGATGGCATTCGGCCTCCTGGGAGCACGCGTGGCAAATACCCCGTGGGGCTGGTCGTCAAGAAACGGGACCACCTCCAGCTCAAAACCTTTCGATCGGTGCAAGTGGTAAATCAGATAAATATGTGAAAAATGCTCCAGGTCGAGCAAACCTTTCACAAATCTTTTCTTCAGAACCACGGTTCCCTTGATGCCTTTCGCGCCGCTCGACTGTATCGGCATCCCTTCCTTGCGTTTATAAGGCGTATGGATGGTCCCAATGGGGGTGAATGGTATGGCCATGGCTTGTTGTGTTTTATCCAGGTTTTTTCAAACCTCAAATTGATTTAATTCGAAATCCTTCAAAAACAGGAAGTCGTTTTCTGTTTTTTCTTTTTTGTGACCTAATGAGCCTGGATTCAATAACATTATTTGATGGTCCGATAAAGTTACGCCAAACCAACAAATGGAGTGAAAGAAAAAATGGAGATTGAGATTTAGTGGGCGCACCTTAAATGTGTTTTTTCAATTATTATTTTTCATTTATCAAATCCCGGGGAACATGGTGTTTTGCCCGGTTTTTTATACCAGATCTTAATGCGCTCCTGGTTTTTTTCTCCCTTAAATGTTCGGACTGAAAGCATACCAAAGAGGTAGTTAATACGGAGTTAATACGGAGTTTATTCGGTTTAAACCGAATAAACTCCGTATTAACTATGAGTCAGGTATGGCTTAGGAGTGTTTTTTTTGTGGGTACGACTTAGGAAAAAATTTAAAATGATAAATGATAAATTAAAAATGAAAGAGAAAGTTAAGCGTAA
Organism: Bacteroides sp.; assembly: GCA_036351255.1. Taxonomy (NCBI): domain Bacteria; kingdom Pseudomonadati; phylum Bacteroidota; class Bacteroidia; order Bacteroidales; family Bacteroidaceae; genus Bacteroides; species Bacteroides sp. The sequence goes on along the minus strand of JAZBOS010000100.1, from coordinate 49,382 downwards.
TTTAGGGGGGTACGACTTTTTGAAATTTATTGTTCTATCTTCCGAATTATTATTTTCGGATCAGTTCTTTCCAAACCATGGAAATTCTGATTTTTTGATTTGATAAATCAATCCTCGAAAGGCAGTTGATTTTTGCCGTGATCTGGTGAGAATCTTGCCGAATGCTTTACCTTTGTTTTATCAAAAAGGAGGGTTATGACGGAAAGACAGAAAAAAGCGGAGGCTGCCTTTTTGGGTGGTTATAACTGTGCGCAGTCGGTGTTGCTGGCCTTTAATCAGGACATCGGGCTTGCTGATGAGGCCTTGCTGCGGATCTCCTCGGGTTTTGGCTCGGGCATGGGCCGCATGCAGGAGACCTGCGGAGCGCTTACCGGCGGAATGATGGTGATCAGCTACCTTTATGGCAAGCACAAACCCGTTGACCCGGTTTCGAAGGAGCGATCCATTGAAATGATCAGCGCATTTGTAAAGGCTTTCAGGAAGAAACACAAGCAGGCCAACTGTTTCGACCTCCTTGGACTTGACCTGGGCACTGAAGAAGGCAGACACCAGCAGAAAGCCGATCCTTCCTATAAAAAGAAATGCACCACTTATGTGACGGATGCGGTGGACATCCTTGAACGGGAAATCCTGGAACTGTAAGGAAAAAATGAAAAAGGGCCTTTTCGAGGGCCCTTTTTCATTTTGAAAACGAATGCTGGTCTTATTTCACAAGCATTATTTTCCTGGAGATTATTGCGTTTCCTGAATAGACGCGGAGGAAATAAACCCCCGGCCTGAGGCCTTCGAGCCTGATTTCGGCTTCAGCCATTTTGGGGCGCTGCTCAAGCATTATCACTCCCTGAAGATCAATTATTTGCAGGTAATCTATGCCTGCTGGCAGGCGCAGGTTTACCCTGTCGTAAGCAGGGTTGGGGAATGCCTGCAGTTCATTGTCAGCTAAAACATCTTCAATGCTTGTGGTAGATTGGAAAAAAGCCCCGAATAGTGTATCCTGACCCAGCACTACAGAAATTGGATTCTGCGTGAATGGATCATAACCATTAGACCATTCACTGAAGATATAGCCATCATTGGGGATGGCCAGCAGGGTAAGCTCGGTTCCTTCTTCAAAGACATAGGGACTGCTTTGTTCCTCGTTGCTGATGCTGACGGTAACCTGTCCGCTGCCCTCAGGTTCCACCTGTATGATCAGCTGGTAGGTGGGGGGCGCTTCAGACTGGAAGTTGGCAATGAGCAGGGCTTCCTGGGCTGGCATCGTTAGCGTGAATTCGGGCGCTTCGCTGACCATCTCCCCGTTAAGGGTCCAGTGCTCAAACAGGAAACCTTCAGCAGCCTGGGCAGCAATCGGGATTTCATGCCCGGCCTGGTATTCGCCGGCCGCATACTGGCTGACGGTGCCCCCGTGGGGCGGGTTGGCACGCAGTCCCAGGCTGTGCAACTCGATAAACTGGTTGCGGGCAATGTTGGTCAGGATGGGCGGATTCTGATCGAAATAAATGGCTGCGGTATTCTCGACAATGGTGCCCGGGGCGATGTCATCCTTTGCCTTGATCAAAAACTTCACGTGCCCCTGGCTGGCCTCGAGGTTGTTGGCGCTGTAGTCGAGATAGATATTGTTGAAGGCGAACTTCATAACAGGGCCATCCTCGGTGCTGATCTGGGAGACCTGCACGGGATGGGTGCTCTCGAGCAGGCTGAAAGTGTTGAGATCGAGATTATCATCGATGGCATCGAGAATATAAACATCCTTGGCCGAGAAATTGCCGTCGTTCTGGAAGCGGACGGTATAGGTGAGCCACTTCTTGTCGATGTGGGTAAGGGCCACTTCGTTGGTCGAGCCCGGGTTGGCAAGCTTGTCGTTGGGGTCATACGAGCTCATGATACGCGGGCGGTAAGGGCCGTCGTTATATATATCCTTAGGATCGATATAGGGTGGCTCTTCGTAAATATCCTCCGGCAGGATGTAAGGCGACAAATCGCCCGGGTCACCGCTGCGGGGATCCTGCAGGCGGGGGATGAGGAAAATATTGTCGCCCCCGCCCGGATTATCGGGATCGCCCGAAAAATCACTCGAACCTACCCTGGCCACGCCATAGGTGATGGTGTTGCCTGTATGTTCGGCCGAGAACAGGGCAGTCTTCACTTCTATGATATAAGTCTCCAGCGGGGCGATGCTTCCCAGCACCAGGCTAATGGTGGTGCCTTCTTCTCCTTCATTTATAACCGGTTCCACAGCCATCTCTTCCTGGTTATAGTTCCCTGGGTCCAGGTTGAAGCTCCACTGGTGGTTCCTGGGGTTGATGGTGAGGCTGGAGATCAGGTGAAGAATGCCGTTGGGGCTGAATTTGTAAACATTCACTTCCTCAATGTCGGGGATCGTAGTCTCGGGGGTTTCAGGATCTTTCAGGAAGACAAAATCAAGGTCAAGATCGTTGAAGGTCTTGCTATAGGAAACGTTTCCAATGGCGGTGACGAAGGAATTCTCGAAGTTTTCGCGTACGAAGCCCCAGGCCCCGGTCTTGGCTGAGGATTTCACCACCAGGGAGTTGATATTCTTTGACTTAAGCAGAAAATCATCGACTTCGTGGTCTTGTTCAAAACCACTCACTGTGATTTGCTTTTGTGGTTCCTCGCAAACCGCAAAGCTGTTGACCACGGGCAGGGTGATGACGTAATCGGTTTCCTCACCAATGAAGCTGAAGTAATAGGTTCCGTCGCTGGCGGTGAAGGTATCCACCTGTCTGTCGCCCGCCACAAGCGATACTTTCTGGTTACCAAAGCCTTCACCTTCGTCGAACTGGTCATTTTCGTTTACGTCAAGATAAACCCTCCCGGTAATGCCATAGGTTTTACCCCAGTTGAGGAAGGGGGCAGAAACATTATCAAGGGAGGCCTTGAGCCATTTACCCGATCCGTGACCCCAGAAGTTGCCTTCGGCATCAAAGGTCATTGCCGGCCGGTAAAAACCAACGTAGGGAATTAAGCCATTGGTGCCTTCCACTTCGAGGACACTGAAAGCAACATCCACGGTGCCGGGATTTTCGATTGTAATGACTTTAGCGGCATCGTGGGTGAAGATATGAATCCTGCCGTCCACATCGGCCATGCCACCCAGCATGTTGCTGTACATATGGCTGTAATCGGCGCCAGTATATTTGGTAAAATCCACACCATCGAAATAAATGACTGCCGAACTTCCCACGAAGGTCATTTTTCCGTTGGGCATTGGAATGATGGCATTCAGGTAACCGATGCTGCCGCTATTGGTTTGATAGTTTGTAGTCGTGGCGGTTATGGGGTCGAATTTCTTGGCCTCGATGTTGTTATCCACCATGCGGAAGAACCAGGCATTGCCTTCACTGTCGAGGTTGAAGTCGTAAAGGTATCCATAGGCTTCCTCATCGAGTTGGTGCTGGGCCACGATCTTGTTGTTCTTATAAACAAAAAGACGCCTGCCCGGGCGGTCGAAAGCCCAGATTTGATCCTTATACCTGCGGAGTTTCACAATCTGGTTGGTGCCGGGATCCTGGAGATTGTACACCAAGGGGCTATCGATTTTTTTGGCTGCACCGCCATAGATGACGGGAAGCTGGTCGTTGTCGACGAGAAAGGAGTTGGTGCCCCCCAGGCTGTATTGCCTGCTGGAGTTGCCTTCCGAATCCCAGTAGGCCAGGATGCCTCCATCGTAGTCATTGAAAAAATATACCCCATCTTCTGCAGGGTAAGCATAACGGTAACGATTGGCAAACTTGCTTGAAATGTTGGTGGACTGGTCATCATTGATCCCGCTCCACTGCCCGTTAGCATAAATGGCGGCTTCGTAATTTTCATTTTGGGAGGAGGATCCGTCATGGGTAAAAAGATAGATTTTATTGTTATACCAGTGCACCCCATGAGGGGCATAGGTCATTGGAAACCCTGTGGCAGCCATCTCAGCCATTGAAATGAAAGTCAACTGGGGCTCGGCTTCACCGAAATCAATCTGCAGGTAACCGCTGGCATTGAGGGCAGTGGCCCAAAGGGTGCCCTCGCCGTCGATGGCCACACTCTCAAAATTATAGTTGATGGCAGGATTGCTGGAGGGAAAGGTATAGGTGGTGAAGGTATTATCGGTCACATTCATTTTTGCCAGGGCGCCAGAAGAATAACCGCTTAGCGCAATCCAGAGGTTTCCTTCCTGATCAAACTGGAAATCGCGAACATAATCATGAGAAAGTTGATTTCCTGTATTGAATACCACATAGTCACTCAGGTCAGACAAATTGGTCTTATAGAGGCCATTGGAGCTGCCTATGTATAAGTATCCTTCGTGCACCAGAAATTTCTTTCCGGCAAGGGCACTGCTGCTCGACCCGGGCATGATTCCCAGATACTGGAGATCAGACCCCGTAAGGCTGAAAAGATAATTGGTCGTGCCCGCACTTGCGAGGATGTATGTCTTTTGGGTAACAGGATCATGGGTGAACACTTGCGAATAAACAAAGCCCAGTGAACCCCCATCATTGTTTAGGTAGGGAAGGATTTCAAATTCTTTGGTTTCCAGGTCAAGGATGTGCAATTTATCCATGTTCAGGTGAGTGAACAACAACTTGCCTTCGGGAGTGACCATGGCGTTCCGGATGCTGGCTGCATTGGAAGTGGGGCTTGAACGCGGTGCGGTATAATCGGGGAAGTTGTCCCAGCTGCCGTCTTCCTTCAGGATGGAAATGCCTGAAGGCGTACGAAACACCAAATCATCGTTATAATGGTTGATGACAATGTCCTGGATGCTGCGGGCATTGAGTCCATAACTGGCTTCAACAACGCCCAGGTTGCCGACACGGTCGCAGAAACTGATCTTGCCTATCGCTTCTGGAATTTCTGTTTCACAAGCATTTGGGTAATAGGTCACCTTGGTACCCGTGTGATAGGTTTCCAGCAAGGTTGCCTGAGCTGCAGCAGATAAACCTATCATTGCTGCCAGCAAAAAGGATAACATTCTCTTCATAGCTATTGAATTGATGAATTAAAAAAGTTAAACGCTTATTTGAATTTAAGCATTTCTTTTTAAAACATCAAATCAAAATTTCTATATACATATGTTTTTTGGTGTTAAAGCACTATAAATCTTCCGGTCATTCAGAAAGAATTCATTCTGTGCAAAACACAAAAAAGGGGCGGGGTAATGAAAAAACAGGCCAGGAGGCTTTAATCAATGGTTAGGTGAAACCTAAGCAGGTAATCTCCTGAAAAGAATTATAAAATACGCGGGCAGTAGGCGAAAAGGATTCCAGTTTTGCCTCAATGCTGGTAATAGACCTTGCTAACGATCTTCCAGCCGTCGCTGAATTTATACAAAGAAATGTAATCCGTAAAGATCCGGATGCTTTCGCGGTAGAGTTCGAGTTTAACCATTGCCACGGTACCGGTAACCTCTACATCGATAAATTTCCCAGTGATGTTGGGCTGAGTCGTGTTGGGGTTTGCTTTTCGCTGTTCAACGCGCTCAATCCAATTGCTGATAGGGAATTTCGAGAGCTTCCCGTCACGGAAAACAAGCATTTCAAAATCGGGGTGGAAGCCATCACGGATGGTCTGTATATCGCCCAGATTCTGGAGGCCATCGATATAGGCCCCCTGTATGACCTGCTTTACGACTTCTTCTTCACTCATGGTTTGTGCAGACAGCCCAAAAGGGAGGAGCAGAGACAGGAAAATGAGAAACATTTTTTTCATGATTGCTTTTTTTAAATTAACAATGATTGAATTTCTTTCGGAGGAGTGTATCAATTAATATGCCTTTATTTTTAATGCCTGTAAAAATCAATTTATTAAGGAAATCAGGGGTTTTGGGTTTGGTGAGCCTTAGCGCACTTGTCTGTATGCCTGCGCACAGTCATGTCCGAAGGCGGACTAAAAGGAAACGGTCTGAAGCCTCCCTGGGGCTCTTCAGACCGTTTCAATCCTATCGCAAAGAAGGCAAGCCCTATTGACGAATGGCCCTTTCGCGGGTCCAGAAGGAGTTGCGGCCAAGCATGCGCATGCCCATCACATAGCCACGCAGCACCAGTTTGTTGTTGCCGTCGAGTTTCATAAAGGCGGTATAGGTTTTCCCGTTGTCGGGATCGTAGATGGTGCCACCAGTCCATTCCTTATCGCCTGCATCGTAGGAGAAGCCTTTGAGAATCTGCAATCCGAGCAGGCGCTGGTTTTTCAGGTTTGCTTTTGGGTTTTCCTTGTCGAGTTTGGGTCTTCCGTTTTCATCGAGGGGTTCATCGAGCCAAACGATTTTTCCCACGAACTGACCATTGGAAGCCTTGGTAATCTCGATCTGCGAAGTGCCTTCTTCGGTGAGCCAGATACCCAGGATGGCGTCGGCCTGTGCAAAAATGGGCAGGCTGATTAGCATGGCCACAGCCATCAGTAAGAGTTGTTTTTTCATGTGTGAATTTTTTTGGTGAATAGGTTTTGTATGACCCGAAAAAACCTTCCAGAGGGGAAGTCTTTTCACGGCCATCAAAATTAAGAAAATAAATGTTTAAAACAAGTGTGGCATAAGGATCATCCGATCTCCATCATTTTTCGGAAAAGCGCTTCAAGATCAGTGGATAAGTCAGGGTCCTGATCAACGAGGAAGCGGATAAGGGCTTCTCCTCCGGCGTAAAAGGAGAGCCGGCTGAAGTCGCCGTTGCGCCCAACCCGGTTGATTTTGTGGCCAAGTTGTTGCCGGAGTTTGTTTTCAATAAAAAGAGCAAATCCTTCTTTCCATTGTTGCCAAACCATATATTGGTAGTCGAAAGGGCTGAGCATTTGCTGCAGGGCTTTGCTGTTGAGCCATAGGGCTTCTTCGTCGCCGCGGTCGAGGGCGCCGAGCATTCGCCGGTAGGTTTCTTCCACGCGGTCATCGTCATAGGGGAAGGGATGGTTCATTTCCCACATGAAATCCTGTTTTTCGGCCGCATGCCGGGCCAGGGGCAGGGTTTCGCGCAGGGCAGGTTCCACCGTTTCCCATTGGTGGCAATGAATGAACTCGTGGAAGATGGTGAGGTAACCCAAGGGGGTGTCGAACACATCACCGGTGACGATGCAAGCGGCCTTTCCCCCGTAAAAATCTAGCGGGAAGGCCGCCCGCACCCCTTCAGGCACGGGCATGTTTGTGGGTGCGTGCGTCACCAGACGGTATTGGGTTCGGGTGGAGTCCAGGTCAAAGACGTAGAATTGCCCATCCTGGGCCACGGCAATGGGGTAGAGGTTGCTGACAAAGGGATGTACGCCCTTGAGCAGGTCGCGGTATTCAAAGACACGCACCAGGGGCTCCTTGTAATGCCGGGCCATGGCCTCAGGTGTTATCAGCGGGGCTCCAGCCAACTGTCCCATCAGCAGCATGGAAAGGAAGAATAACTTAACGGTTTTCATTTTTGCCTTGTCAGCGTTCATCTGATTCAAATATAAATAAAAATGCCTGAAAACCAGCCTTCAGGATCTTTTTTTTATTTTTTGTATCTTTGTAATACATTGAAATTCTGTCAAATAATTTCCACTTTCCATCATCTATGCGTTTATTAAATTCTGAGCCTGACCATTCTCTTTGGTACAAAGATGCCATCATTTACCAAACTCACGTTCGTTCGTTTTACGACAGCAACGGGGATGGCATCGGGGATTTCAGGGGGCTGATCGAGAAGCTGGATTATATTCAGCGACTGGGGGTCAACACCCTCTGGCTCATGCCCTTTTATCCATCTCCATTGAAAGACGGGGGCTATGATATCTCTGATTTCACCGACATACATCCTGATTACGGGACGCTTGCTGACTTCCGGCGTTTTGTAAAGGAAGCACACCGGCGAGGGTTAAGGGTCATCACCGAATTGGTGCTGAACCATACCTCTACCGAGCACAAGTGGTTTCAGCGGGCGCGCAAGGCCAAGCCCGGCAGTGCTTATCGCGATTTTTATGTGTGGAACGATACACCTGATAAGTATCAGGATGCCCGGATCATCTTTCAGGACTTCGAGGTATCGAACTGGACCTACGACCATGAGGCCAGAGCTTATTACTGGCACCGCTTTTATTCGCATCAGCCTGACCTGAACTTTGAGAACCCGCGTGTACAGGCTGAGATCCGGAAGATCCTTGATTTTTGGCTGGAGATGGGCGTGGATGGTTTTCGGCTGGATGCGGTACCCTATCTGTTTGAGGCTGAGGGCACCAATTGTGAAAACTTGCCTGAGACCCACGCATATTTAAAAAAGCTGCGGAAATATGTGGATGACCATTATCCCGGGCGAATGCTTTTGGCAGAAGCCAATCAATGGCCCAACGATTCACGCGCATACTTTGGCAATGGTGATGAGTGTCACATGGCCTTTCATTTTCCGCTGATGCCGCGCCTCTATATGGCCTTGCGGATGGAAGATCGTTTTCCAGTGGTTGATATCATGGAGCAAACCCCACAAATTCCCGACAACTGCCAGTGGGCCATATTCCTGCGTAACCATGATGAGTTAACCCTGGAGATGGTCTCTGACGAGGAACGCGATTATATGTATAAGTCGTTTGCGCAGGATCCTCGCAAGCGAGTAAACGTGGGTATCCGGCGTCGGCTTTTTCCCTTGCTTGGAGGTGACCTTCGCAGCATCGAAATGCTGAACTTCTTGTTGTTCTCAATGCCCGGGACTCCCATCGTTTATTATGGGGATGAAATCGGGATGGGGGATAACTATTACCTCGGAGACCGCGACGGGGTGCGCACCCCCATGCAATGGTCGCCCGACAAAAATGCAGGCTTTTCGGCCGCTGATCCCCAGAAACTTTATCTTCCGGTGGTCATCGACTCCAACTATCATTATTCCACCGTTAATGTGGAGAACCAGGAACGCAATCTTTCTTCCTTTCTGTGGTGGAAGCGGCGGGTAATTGCCAAGCGTAAGCAATATAAGGCTTTTGGAAGGGGCAGCATCCGTTTTGTGAACACCAATAACCCAAAGGTCCTGGCTTTTGTCAGGGAATATGAGGAAGAGACTATCTTAGTTGTGGTCAACCTCTCGCGCTATTCGCAGAGCGTTGAACTGGACCTGCATGAGTATATTGGTTCGGTTCCAATGGAAATCTTCAGCCGCAATGACTTTCCGCTCATCACCGATGAACCCTGGACATTCAGTATGCAGTTTAAAAATTATTTTTGGTTTGAGCTTCGCAAGCCAGGCAAAGAGATCTCGGAAGGAGATGCGAACCTTGAATTGTTAACCTGCAGCCGCCGGCAGTGGAAGGAAATGAGACCTTTGTTGCAGGATTCCATAAAATATTACTTATACGACCACATCAAGCGCAGCAAGTGGTTTAGCGGCAATGCCCGGAAGTTACGCGATATCAAGATCGTTGATATCTTGTCACTCCAGAAGGAAAGAGATACCCCTTTCCTGTTTATTGTTCAGCTAGACCTGATCGAGAGTAACAAGGATATCTATATGATGCCGGTATCCCTGGCCTTTAACAATCGTGCTGCAGAAATGCGGGCCAGGAACCCTGAAGCGGTGATTGCCCCGATCAGGATGGATGGGGAGGACGGGCTGCTTTACGACGGGGTTTTTGATCCCTATGTCGAAGAGGTATTGTATGGATTAATTCGTAAACGAGCAAAACTGAAGGGACTTGAGGGTGAGTTTGAAGGTTCCTCGGGGAGACGGCTGAGGCAGCTGAACCCCGAAGATGCTTTTCTGAAGACGCAGGTGGTTGCCTGTAAGCGATCCAATACTTCGGTGACCTTTGGTGACAAGTTTTTCTTTAAATTGTATCGCAATCCTCAGGAAGGGGAGAATCCGGATGTGGAGGTCCTGAAACATCTCACCCGTCACACCCCGTTTCAGGCAATACCTGCCTATGTGGGTCGCATCGATTATCATAATCCTGGGATGGAGACCACTTCAATGGCCATGCTGGAAGACCTGATTCCCAATGCGGGGAATGCCCGGGAAATGACGGAGACTGCCATTGAACAATTCTTTGACAAGGTGATCAGCGAGCGGGATGAGCTTTTGAAGGATCCCATACTTTCAGAAGAGGCCCTGCAGGAACTTATTGGACCATTTTTCCTGGAGATGGTGGAACAACTGGGGAAACGCACTGCAGAATTGCATCTGGCTCTTGCTTCTTTGAAAGATATTAAAGGTTTTGAACCGGAGCCCTTTTCCTTGTTATACCAGAAGTCGTTGTATCAATCGCTGCGGACTTTCGTAAAGCGTACTTTCAGTTACGCCCGTAACCAGATGGAAGAACTGGAAAAAGGTAACCAAAAATTGCTTCAGGAAGTAATGGATGGTCAGGACATTTACCTTGGACATATGCAAATGATACTTGAAAAGGGGAAAATCGCTTCTTTTAAGACGCGTATTCACGGGAATTTGAAACTCGACAAATTATTGTTTACAGGAAAGGACTTTATCTTTACCGACTTTGAGGGAGAGGTGGAGTTTCCGCTGAGTGTGCGTAAGATTAAGCATTGTCCCCTTAAGGATGTTGCTTCGCTGCTGACTTCGTTTCATTATATTGTTTATGAGGGGTATTTCTTTCGCAAAGAGTTCGTGCCAGTGGATGAACATTACCTGCGGCGGCTGGTGGAGCGCTGGTATGAAAAGGTTTACGAGACCTTTGTTCGGGGCTATGTAAAAGAGGCCCGTGCTTCCGGGCTGATCCCGGTCAATGATCAACATATTCAAAACCTGCTGAATCTTTTCATTTTTGAGAAAGCCATTCGTGAGATAGGAAACTTTATGAAGAAAGAGCCCCGTTCACTGATCATTCCGATAAAGGCTTTGCATAGGATCAAAGCCGATATTGAACAAGCGCAGGAGTAGAACAATCTGGGTTTTATATTCAAATTTTTTTTAAAGCAGACAAATGCTGCCTTTATGAACAGAAGGATGCTTCCGGGGATACATTTTCCAGGTGGGGATCTGGCACAAGCCCTTTGCTGGGCGCCAGTTGCCCGCAGTCTGGAAGTTGTTACGGCAGAGCAAAAGCGTTATCCGCTGGAGCGTGTCGCTGAGGGCTGGTGGCAGGGGGATTGTCACGGGCTTGAACCTAGAACGCGCTATTTCATTGAGATCAATGGGAAGGACCGCTATCCTGACCCTGCATCCTTTTCTCAGCCTGATGGGGTTTACGGGGCCTCTGAAGTTCTGAATCTAAATACCATCAGAAGCCAAAGGGTGGAGGGCTGGCAGGGGATCCCCCTGCAAGATCTGATCATTTATGAGCTGCATGTGGGAACATATACCCCCTCCGGTACTTTTGAAGGAGTAATTGAAAAATTGCCTTATTTGGAGGAATTGGGTGTGAATGCCATAGAACTAATGCCTGTGGCATCCTTTCCGGGCGCGCGCAACTGGGGTTACGACGGGGTTTTTCCTTATGCCGTTCAGCATTCTTATGGAGGGGCTACAGGCTTGGCAAACCTGATTAACGCTTGCCATACATTGGGAATGGCAGTGATCGTGGATGTGGTGTATAACCATATCGGACCTGAAGGCAATATTTTAGGAGCCTTTGGACCGTATTTTACCCGACGGTATAAAACCCCCTGGGGTATGGCATTGAATTTTGACGGGAAGGGCAGCGCTGGTGTTCGAAGTTTTTTCCTGGAGAATGCCCTGATGTGGTTGCGTGATTTTGATTTAGACGGACTGCGACTGGATGCAATTCATTTCATTTTTGATAAAAGCCCTAAGCACTTTCTGCAGGAATTGAGTGAATCCGTGAGTCAATTGAATGCCTCCAAAGGGGGTAACCATTTTCTTATTGCCGAAAGTGACCTTAATGACCCAATGGTTTTTGAGCCAGGGGGAAAGGGTGGTCTTGGTCTGGATGCACAATGGTGTGATGACTGGCACCATTCGCTGCATGCCTTGCTTACGGGAGAGCGTCAGGGTTATTACCAGGACTTTGGAAAGTTTTCACACCTGGTAAAGTCCTATCGGGATGCCTTTGTATACGATGGCGTTTATTCGTCTTTTCGTAAAAGGATCTTTGGCAAGCCCGCTACTGGATATCCTGTTCATAAATTTATAGTATTTACACAAAATCATGACCAGACGGGCAACCGCGCGCTGGGTGAACGTTTGACAACCCTGGTGGATTTTGAAAGCTTAAAACTGGCTGCCGGGGCATTGCTTCTTGGGCCTTTTGTACCTATGCTTTTTATGGGTGAAGAGTATGGTGAGGACAACCCTTTTCTTTATTTTACCAGTCACGGCAGCGAGCGTTTGGCTGCGTTGGTTCGAGCAGGCCGCAAACGTGAATTCAGGTTTTCACTGAAAGGGGGAGAGCCCCCAGATCCGCAGGCAGAAGAGAGTTTTCAGCGCTCCCATTTAAAGTGGAATTACCGGGATCATCCCCAAAAAGAAAGACTCCTGAGGTTTTATAAAGAATGTATTAAACTTAGAAAAGAACATGCCCTGCTCAGTAGGGGTAAGAAGATAAATTTGCATGTACGGTCGCTTCAAAGGGATAAGGTATTGTTTCTTTTGAAAACCCTTTACCTGGGAAAAATGCTTTTTGTGTTCAACTTTTCTGAAAAACCTTTTAAGGGGAAGATAGCCAAAGGGGAGGGGGAAGGAAAAGAATTGGTTTTGTATTCAGCACATAAATGTTGGGGAGGGACCATGGAAGATGGTCATAATCCCTTAATGCGGGGATATGAGGGCGCATTTGAAATATCTATTCAGCCAAAATCACTCGTTGTTTTTGTGCAATCCAGGAGAGGTAACTTCTGAGTTTTCTGTAAATATCGATATTGTTTCCAACCCTTGCGAGATGCATTATGATTGGAGGTTTGCTCATTATTCTTTTTGGGCAAAAAGGAGGAGGGGTTTGGAAACCTTCGCGGAAATGATTATATTAGGGGTTTATATTTATTTACTGTCTATCAATATAAATATTTGATTAAATGAAAAAATATGGGAGACAAGACCGAGCAAACAATAAACAGATCAATTATTGATGCCCTGATTTTTGATCTGGATGGGGTCATCACCCAGACCCGCAGAACCCACAAAAAAGCCTGGAAAGAGATGTTTGGCCTTTTTTTTGCCAAAAGCCATGCAGAACAGGCACCCCTGTCGGAAGAAGATTACCAGCTATATATTGATGGGAAACCCCGCTATGAGGGTGTACGGAGTTTTCTCGATTCGCGCGAGATCAGTCTTCCTTTTGGAAAACCGGATGATGAGCCAGGCTTTGAAACCATTTGTGCCTTGGGTAACATCAAGAACCGGATGTTTAATGAGATCCTTGATAGGGATGGGGTAGAGGTATACCCCAAGGCGGTTCATCGTTTAAAGGAATGGAAGCAAAAAGGATTTAAAACCGCCATTGTTTCATCGAGTAAGAATTGTCAGAAGATCCTTGAGGTAGCAGGTCTGCAGGCTTTTTTCGATGTCTTTGTGGATGGCTTAGTTTCAGAAGAACTTGGATTGAAAGGAAAGCCTGACCCCGATATTTTTGTGGAGGCCACCCGCAGGCTTGATGCCTGTCCTGAGAATTCCATTGTATTTGAGGATGCCATATCAGGAGTGCAGGCAGGTCAGCGGGGTTTTTTCGGCCTGGTTGTAGGTGTCAACCGTTTTAACAATCGAAATGCCCTGCTTCAAAACGGAGCTGATATTTGCATTGACGATTTTGAGGAATTGGGTCTTGAGGATCAAGCATTGCTTGAGGAATATTTTTCACAGCAGGGAACCCCCGTTTTTCCGGAAAATCATAAGTTATTTGAAATTCTTTTGAAAAGAACTCCCGCCATTTTCCTGGATTATGACGGCACATTGACCCCCATAGTTCCCCGGCCAGAAGATGCTGTCATCTCGAATGATATGAAAGAGACCCTTCGCAGCCTGGCTGAAATCTTTAAAGTGGCGATTGTCACAGGTCGGGATAAGGAAGATGTGGAAAACCTGGTTGGATTGAAAGAACTTATCTACGCTGGCAGCCACGGATATATCATAAGTGGTCCTGGGGGCTTATCGATGGAACACCCTGATTCAAAAAAAATCATTCCCAAACTTGATGTAATGGAAGTGGAGGTGAAGGAAATGCTTGAAAAGAGGACCAAAGGCACTCAACTCGACCGCAAGCGATATGCCATAGGAATCCATTTCCGAAATGCCCGCCAGCAAGACGAAGAGGTGGTATATGAGGTGGCCAGGCAGATGCTGGAAAAGTACCCGGGACATAAGATCGGTGAGGGTAAAAAGATCGTTGAGATCAAGCCTGACCTGGATTGGCATAAAGGCAAAGCGGTGGAATGGATCCTTGAGGCTCTCAGCTTGGAAAACCAGGACGAAAGCATCCCTGTTTTCATTGGAGATGACATTACTGATGAAGACGCTTTCGAAACACTTAAGGGGAAAGGCATTGGGATATTGGTAGGTGGTCACGGGCAAAAAACCCATGCCCGATATTCCCTGAAGAATGTTTACCAGGTCAGGATTTTCTTTGAAAAACTGATTGAATTATATAAAAACCGTAAAAATACCTGAGAAAGGAATTGTTAATGGATCAAGACTGGACAGTAATATACAAGGGATTTGACAAAAAGGAACATCCGCTTCAGGAAGCCCTATGCTCACTTGGTAACGGTTATTTTGTGATCCGCGGTGGGCTTGAAATGGCAAGGAATAAGACTGGGTCTGAAAGAATGGCAAAGGGTAATGCTGAGGCTAAATCTAAGGTTAGGGAAGAATTTAAGGATAAGGATGAGATTGCGGGAAAGGATTGGAATTATCCGGGAACTTATTTGGCCGGAGGGTACAATCGTTTGAAATCGGTTGTTCAGAACAAGATCATTGAGAATGAAGACTTGGTTAACTGGCCCAACTGGATGTTTTTAAATTTCAGAATCGATGGCGGGGAATGGTTTGACCTGGAGCACGTGGAAATCCTTCATTTTGAAACTCGGTTGCATTTGAAGGCAGGCATTCTAGAGCGGATCATGCGTTTTTGCGATGCTGAGAAGAGGGAAACTAGCATTATTAGCCGAAGACTTGTGAGCATGGATAACTATCATTTATCGGCTCTGCAATGGCAATTCAAGGCTGAAAACTGGAGTGGGAAAGTGACCTTTCGTTCAGGCATTGATGGATGTATTATCAACAATAACGTGGCCCGATATGCTGACCTGAATCAGGATCATATTGAAGTACTGGAAAAGGGGGCCATTGGGGATACTTCTGTATTTTTAGTAAGCCGTAGCCGTCAGTCGCAGATCATAATGGCCCAGGGCGCTCAATTGAAATGCTATCAAGGGGAAAAACTTCTTGAGTTAAAGCAGCAAAAGGCAGAGCAGGAGGATTTCATTGCAGGCGATTTTAAAATTGAAATCATTCAGGGAAACACCATCACCTTAGAGAAGACAGCTGCTTTATTCACTTCGCGCGACTTTGCCATCAGTGATCCCCTGAATGAGGCCAAGAATCTGATCCAAAGGATGCCTTCTTTTGAATTGCTGGAAGAAAAACATTCCCAGGTTTGGGAGCATTTGTGGCATTACAACGACATTGTGATAAAAACCAGCAATGGCTTCGATCAGTTAGTGCTGCGGTTGCATATATTCCATCTTTACCAGACGGTTTCCAACAACAGCATAGACTACGACATTGGCATTCCTGCAAGGGGATGGCATGGAGAGGCCTATCGTGGACATATTTTCTGGGATGAGCTATACATACAGCCGTTTATTGACCTTCACCATCCGCAGTTGTCACGCTCTTTGCTAATGTACCGTTACCGTCGTTTGCCTGAAGCACAAGATGCGGCCCGTGAGGCTGGTTATCGCGGTGCCATGTTTCCCTGGCAAAGCGGAAGCAATGGTCGGGAAGAGACCCAGAAAGTGCATTTGAACCCTGAATCAGGACGCTGGATGCCAGATGTATCCCATTTGCAACATCATATCAATGCGGCAATCCCATACAACGTATGGCATTATTACCAAAGTACGGGCGACATGGACTTCCTGCTTTCTCATGGGGCAGAATTAATTCTTTCCACGGCTTTGTTCTGGTCGAGTATCGCTCAATTTAATGAAAAACTTGAAAGGTATGAAATACGGAACGTAATGGGCCCCGATGAGTACCATACACACTATCCTGATTCGGAAGAACCTGGGCTTCACAACAATGCCTATACCAATATTATGGCCGTATGGGTCATTCAGCATGCGTTGGATTTGCTTGAACTGCTCGATCAGTCCTGTTGCATTAATCTCGCCCATAAAGTTGAATATACTCCTGAAGATATTGACAAATGGAAAGATATTACTAAAAAGATGCATGTTCCATTCAACAAGGAACAAATCATCATGCAATTTGAGGGGTATGAGAATTTGAAGGAACTCGACTGGCAGCATTACTACAAAAAATATGGAAGCAAGTCATTACGCCTCGATCGTATCCTGGAGTCAGAAGGTGACTCCTGCAATTTCTATAAGGCCAGTAAACAGGCCGATGTGCTCATGTTGTTTTATCTTTTTTCGCAAGAGGAGTTAAGTGCCATTTTTAAAAAGCTGGGATATAATTTTGATCCGGACAGCATTCCAAAAAACATTGAATTTTATCGCAAGCGTACTGCCCACGGCTCGACCCTGAGCCAGGTCATCCATGCATGGGTGTATGCCCGTTCGCGTCGCGATGAGTCTTGGAGGCGTTTTCGCGAGGCTCTTATGAGTGATTTCAGGGACGTCCAGGGTGGAACCACACATGAAGGTATCCACTTGGGTGCCATGGCTGGCACTCTCGACTTGGTGCAGCGTTGCTATAGCGGACTTGAAATACGGGACGATGTGTTATGGTTCAATCCCAGGCTGCCAGATGACATTGCATTGGTGAGTTTCCATCTGCGCTATCGTGGTCATTGGATGAAACTGATCATTAATCAAAAGAAGTTAAGTATACAATTTGATAAAGGATGGGCTAATCCTGTGACCATAGGCGTAAAAGGCGTGACTCACCTTTTTGAAACCAACGACTGTAAAATATTTTACCTCTAATAATAATACCATGAGATTATTAATCGTTTCTAACCGTTTACCTGTGGCATTAAGCCAGGAAAACGGAAAATTCCATTTTGAGAAAAGCGCTGGAGGACTGGTTTCAGGACTTAGTGATTTTCTGAAGGGCTTGGGCAAGGATGAAAAAGAAATTACAGATTCCATCTGGATGGGATGGCCAGGGATGACTATTGAGGAGGGAGATCAGGCAAAGGTGCGCTCCACTGTTGAGGAAAAATATAATGCATCGCCAGTTTTTCTTTCCCAGAAGCTAATGGATAAGGTGTACCTGGGCTTTTGCAACAAGACAATTTGGCCGCTGTTCCATTATTTCCCCAACTATGCCAGTTTTGAAAGGGAATACTGGAATGAGTACATTCGTTCTAATGAGATATTCTGTGAGGAGATCTTAAAGGTCTTACGGCCTGATGATATTGTGTGGGTTCACGACTACCATCTGATGTTGTTGCCGGCCATGCTTCGAAAACGAGTGAATAACCCAATCGGGTTTTTTCTGCACATCCCCTTTCCCTCCTTTGAAATGTACCGGCTGTTTCCCAAAGAAAGCAGGACAGAGATTCTGAGAGGATTGTTGGGATCTGATCTTATAGGTTTCCATACACACGATTATACGCAGTATTTTTTGCGGGCAGTGTTAAGGATCCTTGGAATGGAAAACCATATGGGGACCATAAACCTTCCCGACCGTGTTGTCCGGGTGGCAACCTTCCCAATGGGAATTGAGTTTGACAAGTTTCACAATATGGATGTTTCCCCTTTCCCCTCTGAGAAACCAGGCCCGGGTGAACCCCGGGTAATCCTGTCCGTGGACCGGCTGGATTATTCCAAGGGACTGGTAAACCGGCTGCAGGGCTTTGAACTGTTCCTGCGGCAAAATCCAGAGTGGCACGGAAAAGTGTTTCTCAATATGATTGTGGTTCCTTCACGGACTGGGGTAACTTCCTACCAGAAGATCAAGCGCAGGCTGGATGAACTAGTTGGAAATATCAACGGCAATTACGGGAAATTTGATTGGACACCCATCATTTACCAGTTTACGTCCCTGCCTCACAAAGAGTTAATTGCGCAGTACCGCCTGAGTGATGTTTCGCTGATTACCCCACTTCGCGATGGAATGAATCTTGTTGCCAAGGAATATGTTGCCTCCCTTCGCGACAAACTTGGCGTTCTGGTGCTCAGTGAATTTACAGGTGCTGCCAAAGAACTTGGTGAAAGCATTATCATCAACCCAAACAACATTTATGAGATTGCTGATGGGATTGCTGAAGCCCTCAATATACCGGAAGAAGAGCAGATCAGGCGCAATGACATCATGCAGAAGAGGCTGAAGCGTTACAATGTGACCAAATGGGCATACGACTTTGTTGAGAGTTTGCTTAAAACCAGCCGAATTTCAAATTATACTTCTGAAGCCAGATTACTAAAAACGGACCTGAAGGACCAGTTGCTAAAAGAATACCAACAAGCAAAAAACCGTTTGATCATTGTAAATTACGATGGAACCCTGGTTCCCATCCATAGCAATTTAAAGAAGGCCAAACCGGGTCCGGAACTCATCGAGTTGCTGACAAATCTTAACCGGACCGAAAAGACTGATATTGTGATTATCAGTGGTCGTGGGAAGGAAGACCTGGATGCCTGGCTTGGGGATACCCCAGTGAACCTGACCGCAGAGCATGGCTGCTGGATCAGGGAGGCCCTGCAAGGCGACTGGGAATTGTTTAAACCGCTTAGTAATGAGTGGAAAGCAGAAGTGATACCCATCCTGGAGATGTATACCGACCGTTTGCCGGGAGCATACATGGAAGAGCGCGATTATTCCATTTCCTGGTATTATCACAAGGCTGATATTGAGCAAGCTGCTTTCCTTTCAAAAGAAGTAAGCGACCATTTGCTTTCCATTACCACCAATATTGGGGTACAAGTGCTCACGGGCCACCGGGTGATAGAGGTTAGCAACTCGGGTATTAACAAGGGAGAGCTGGCCATGCACTGGCTTTCGCGCAAGCCCTATGATTTTGTGATGGCTATGGGAGCCGGATGGTCCGATGAGATGCTTTTCCAATCGCTTCCCGTGCATGCATGGTCCATCCGTGTGGGGATGCTTTCAACAATTGCCAAAAACGTACTGAAGAATCAGGCCGATGCCTTGGAGTTATTAAAACTTTTAGAAAAACATTAAGTCATTGCCGTTTTGTCCTCTGGATTTTCCTTAATAACTACCCTGGTCCGGGGCAGGCATTGAGGATATTCACGCTGTATAAAAGAAATCAGTTTCTCACGCACATATACACGCAGGTCCCAGGCTTCCGGACTGGTAGGTGCACTCATCAGGGCACGGATCTCCATTGTGTGTTCCTTTGCATCCGTAACTTGCAACACATTCACCTTTCCGTCCCATAGAGTGGTGGCCTTTAATAGGCGGGTAAGTTCTTCTCTCAGGGCTTCTATCGGAAGACTGTAGTCCGTATAAAGGAAAACGGAACCAAGGATGTCAGCTGAAGTACGTGTCCAGTTCTGAAAAGGCTTTTCCAGAAAGTATGTTGTGGGTACCACCAAGCGTCGTTTATCCCAAAGGCGTACTACTACATATGTCAAATTGATCTCTTCGATCCATCCCCATTCATTTTCAACGATCACTACGTCATCAATACGAATTGGCTGAGTAATGGCTATTTGCAAACCCGCAAGAATGGACCCCAAGGCTTTCTGAGCTGATAAACCGAGGATAATCCCTGCCACCCCTGCAGAGGCAAAAAGGCTTATGCCTATGTTGCGCACTTGCTCGAACAGCATCAAGGCAACAGCAATTCCGATGAGGATAACAATAAAAATAAGGATTTTTTCAAGGATGTTGTATTGGGTATACACTCTTCGCGTATCCAGGTTATTGGATTCCTTGAGGTCATAATTCTTCAGTAGCTGATTCTTCAGGATACTTATCAGGGCAACGATTCCCCAAGTGACACTAATCACGAAAAGGACCTCGCCGGCTTTTTTCATGCCTGCAATAAACTCAGGATGGTCAATGCCGATCGGTTGGATGCCATACTGCATAAAAAAAGACAGCAATAAAATAAAAGCAGGAGCAATAAACCTTGAAAAAACTTTCATGGATTTGAGTATTGATCAACGTAAAAACCACAAGGAAAACCATGTTGTTAAATATTCAACAAAGAACATGCGGTGAGGTTCATTATTGAGACCTTGGTTAACCAAAAGCGCAAATCTGGAGGGGAAAAGATCAGGACCGCTTGCCGGCTATCCTTTCGTTCTCGCGGAATACGCGCATGAAATTGCCTGCCCAGATCTTCTCAATGTCTTTTTTGCTGTAACCGCGGCTTACCAGTTCAAGGGTAATGTTTCCCATTTGGGTCACATCGTAGCAGTCTTCCAGGGCCCCGCCTCCGTCGAAGTCGGTTCCAATGCCAACGTGATCGATGCCGATGAGGTTCACGATGTGGTCGATGTGGTCGACCAGGTCGGACACGGTAGCCATGGGGGCGGGATATTGGCGGTTGATCTCGTCCCACATGCTTCGCAGTGTATCCATTTCTTCTTCTGAAAGCAGCTCACGGTCAGGGAAGGCGGCACGCATGGCAGCAAAGGCCGAGTCGCGCTGGGCATTGGCCGGAAGTTCTTTTACATAGCTGCTCAACACGCACATTTGTATTACCCCGCCATTTTCGGCCAGTGCAATCAGCATATCGTCGTCCAGGTTTCGAGGATTATTGCAAATGGCCCTGGCATTGGAGTGTGAAGCAATGACAGGTGCCTTGGTGGCTTCCAGAACGTCATAAAATGCTTTGTCAGAGATGTGGCTCACATCTACCATCATTCCCAGGCGGTTCATTTCGCTGACCACTTCACGGCCGAAACCGGAAAGCCCATCGTGCAGGGGGCCTTCTTCATCGGTTGAGGAGTCGCATATTTGATTGTTACGCGTATGGGAGAGGGTAATGTAGCGGGCGCCCAAATCGTAAAAAGCTTCCACCATGGACAAGTCTTCCCCCACAGGGTATCCGTTTTCCAGTCCGATATAAATGGCTCTTTTCCCTTCTGATTCCAAACGGTAAGCGTCTTTTGGGGTCAGCGCCAATTCGGCCTGATCCGGATGCTTTTCAAGGGTCTGGTGAAGCATATCGAATAAATCGATGGCTTGACTCTTCGCCCTTTCATAGGCTTCCGGGTTAAGTGGTCCCTGGCTGAGGAAAACGGCAAAAAAAGCGGCATCCTGACCACCTTCTGCCATTCGCGGGAAGTCGATTTTTCCGGCACGCCCCTGTGATTCATTGCGCTCACTGATGTCGAAACTGCTGCGCATCATCCGCAAGGGCGTATCGGTATGGCTGTCAAGCGTGAGCACCTCCTGGTGGATAGCTTTTGCTTTATGCGCCAGTTTTTCTTTAGAAGGCTGGCAGGAAACCATTACGATTGTCATGGAAACCATGGCAAAAAGAGAAATCAAACGGGGTAGTTGCATTGGATAAGATTTTAATGGCGTAAAAGTAGAAATTTTTAAATCTTTTCCAAACCACACCGACTGTATAATTCATAGAATCTCATTTTCTCTTTAAGGAACTGATCAGGCCCCAAACCGACAATCCAATGATGATCAGAATGGAAAGGAAAACCAGGACCCATTTGGCCATACCCATAATGGAAGTGAAGCCAGCCAGGGCAGTGGCCTTATGTGGAAATAGCTTCAGCAGGCCCAGGATGCCGGCATTCTCTACAAAGTCGAAGATCATGGCAGTCACAGGAAGCAGGTTTAGCTTCTGCAGGGACGTTCCATGAAACCCCGTCATTTTCAGGGTCCAGCTCATGGAGAATGCCATCAACCCGCCGTAAACAAATGGATACAGGGAGTCAATTACCGCAATGGTTGTTATATATCCCTGCCTTCCTGCCTCCCCGTAGCTGCTTAACAGGTAATTGGCCTGATCGGGTCTGAAGCCGAAAAGAGTGTCGAGTAGGGGCATTCCTTCACCGGGGCCAAAATGAACAATGAAGTAAGGGAAGAGGAAACGATTGAAAACCACCAGCAGCGCTATAAGGATCAAAATAATGAGCCCATTGGCTTGCCTGAGCAGCCAGTTAGAAAATTTGCTGATCATCTTTTACCTCCTGAGTGAAGCTTTGCTGAAAATGTGTTCAGGGATGTCTTCATTAAATCTGATGGTGAGGACCTTAAATTCCGTGCCATCGCCTTGTTTGAGCATGTCTTTGAAGACCATGGTGGTGGGATACCAGCGACCGTCGATTTGCTTTACATCCGAAAAGATAGTTTTTTTCAGCAATTGCCCGCTTTTTGCAAAAAGATCCTCCCGCAAGGGAACAAAACGCTCGGCATCGATCCATATCTTCCTGGAATCATAGGCCAGGTCAGGAACCCTGGCCTTCAAATGAAGCACATAGGCTGGCCGGCCATCCATGGTTTCTTCTCCCAGAAATTCTGCCTCGTATACATCCGTTAACTTGCGGTCTTCCATCAGGTCTTCATATGACAGGTCGGAACCCATTACCGACTGCCTCAGCATGTGTCCCGAGATTTGAATGATACGGTCTGTGGCAGGCGAATAAATCCATAACTGGTCTTCCAGTTTCAGCATTTTTGTACCTGCATCCCGGGGAGGTGAGAGGTACTCGGAAAACGATTGAGTGTCACCCACTGAATAAGTGCGAACTGTCATAGTCCTGCTTCCTCTCCGTCCATTGATCGTCATACTCGATTCCAAAATACTGGTCTCCGAATAAGTATTGCGGTCCACACGATCAAGGATCTCATTAGCCGAAGGTTGAGCTAAGCCTTTGGAGGCCAGCAGGAAGAGACCCATTATCAATGAACATGTCCTAAAATTTTTCATTTTCATTTTCATTTTTCATTTCCAAAATTAAGCTTCCAGCTCTTTAAACAACTTGGCTGTTTGCCGTTTATAAATTCCAATACCTGAAAGGGCGGTACCAATCACTGTGGATAACACCCCTGGAATGAATCCTAGGTAAAAGTCCGGTGGGGTAATTCGGCAGCGAATGGTGTTGGGCATCATCATAGAAGCTCCGTCCATCATTCCTTCAATATTTATGCCATGAGTCTCCATATACCAGGCTAGAAGCAGGCCCAAAGAAGTACCGATCACAGAGCCCACCAAACCAATGATGACCGATTCATAGATCATGGTCCGGTAAATGTGACCTTTTTCTTCTCCCATAGCCAGGCGAACGCCTACCTCACCATACCGCCTGAGCCCACCAAGCAGCCCGGCATTCCATAAAACTAGACCCATGGCAAAAATGAAAACGAGAGAGATGTAATACGACCATACTCCAGCCATTTGGATGTAAGTGTCCATGCTGCCTTGCTGCCCCAGGGTCTTCATTACAGGGGCAAATTCATCCGGGTCCTCTTCATACTGGGCATTGAAGGCACCTGCAGTTTCCTTTGCAAGTTTATCCTCATAATACCCCCCGCCAAGAAAACCAATGATCTCTCCTGCGGCATCCTGCATGTCCAGGGCCATGCGGATGTCTTCAATGTCAGCCAGAATGGTTCCCCTGTCGAGCATTTCAACCCCAAAGGAGAGGGTCCCCGATACCTTGAAATTATACATGACCATGCTTCCATTCATGCTGGAGGCAATGAGGGTGATTTCATCCCCGGGCTGAATGTCCATTTTTTTGGAAAAGACCTCGCTGATCAATGCTTCACCAGGCTGTTCAGGGAGGCTTCCCCTGACCAGCACCCTTTCCAGGCCAAGCCGCTCCGCTTCCCTGGAATCCTTCGAGAGCAGGTCCAGTCCCATTCCCGCTGCAGGCCCCTGCGCGCGGGTTTCACCCTGTTCATCCGGCACGTCGAGCAGACCTCCGAACTGGATGCGCTCAGCCCATTCCATGTCAGGAAATTGCTGGGAGAGATCCTCCATCAGGGAAGAAACATCAAGCAGGGCCAGATCATTGGGCAGCTGATTCATCTCTTCAGCATAAGCTCGGGTCATTACCTTGACGTGCCCGTGAGTAAACCGGGCGTTGAGTTCTATGGTCTCTCCCATAAAACCCTTAATATATGCGTGGAGCCAAACGGTAAGGAAAACACCTATGGTTACCACAATGATGGGCAGGCGGCTCCGGCTCTTGTCGCGAATCAATCCTTTGATGAGAAATTTTATCATTGCAGTTTCCCCCTTAAAGCTTCAGTTGGATTCATTTTGGCAATTTTTCGTGAAGGCAGGTAGCTGACAATTGCTGTGGTGATCATCATCAGCAATACGGTCGATACCACCAGCCCAAGGGT
The DNA here is from genome assembly GCA_036351255.1 of Bacteroides sp. Classification (NCBI taxonomy): domain Bacteria; kingdom Pseudomonadati; phylum Bacteroidota; class Bacteroidia; order Bacteroidales; family Bacteroidaceae; genus Bacteroides; species Bacteroides sp. The sequence continues at coordinate 25,050 of JAZBOS010000100.1, read as the reverse complement.
ATATATCGGGTAAAGGGTTTGGGCCATTGCCATCCCAAATTCACTGGCATCCATTGGCAGGGTCCAGCCTACTTTTGACTGCCAGTAAAGGAATGGTAAGCCATAAAGGGTCGCCGCAAGGGCTGCAAGTACGGCATGCATTGTGCCCTCAATGGTAAAAAGCCCTACTACTTCCCTGCGGGTATATCCAAGGGCTATATAGGTGCCAATCTCTTTCTGCCGCCTGAAAATGGAAAGTACCTGGGTGTCGAATATGGCCAGCATAGCCAGCAAAAGCAATATGGCATACAGAACCGTCTGTGCAGCACTTTTGGTTTTTATCAGGTCGTCTACTTGTTTGGTGAGGACCTCTTTGGGTTTCAGGGTCCAGCCTGTTAATTCAGGCCTGGGGGCATCCGGGTCGCGGAAAGTGAGAATGGTGGCATGGCCTTCAAGCAGAGTCAATGTTTCCAGGCGGTCCAGGGGAATGTAAACCTGGGCCATTTCTACGGCAGGGACATTGGAAGAGAAAATGTCGACGATCACGATCTCTGCAGCATCAAAGGTGCCATTGGCGTCCCGCCAGCGAAGGGTAACCCGGTCCCCTGTTTTTAGTTTAGTATTATTGGCCATCATATGGCCAATGAATGCAGGGATAGACTCCACAACGGTATCCAGCTTTTGAGCAGGAAGTTTCCACAAGGTCTGTTGCGGCCGGATGCCCGTGATGGTCACAGCCTGCATGCGCCCCTGGGGAAAAATGTGCCCTGGAATGAGCAGGGTGGGTTCCATGTCGCCTGCTCCTATTTCAGGCATCACTTCGCCAGGGATGGGCGCATTGCTGATATCAAGGGTCAATGGGTCATAAGGATCATAGGTTTCGTGCCAATATTGCCCCCCGGCGATCTGGTATTGGGTCATGTCGGTCTTAGCCTGATGATCCCAACCCACCAGGATCCCCTTGATCCAAATGATCACAACAAAGGAAAATGAAAGCACGAACACGTTTAGCCAGGTTCGCAGCCCGGCCCCGATCAGGTTTCGGTATGCCAGTTTGATTGCGAGTCTCATGGTTCAGTGTTTTAATTTTTTTGAATTATTTCCTCATTGTCAACCCTGCCGTCCAGCAAAAATATCTTGCGGTGCAGGTAATTAATCACCTTCTCGTCGTGGGTGGCGAAAAGGAAAGTGGTTTTCAGCTCTCGGTTCAGATTTTCCATCATTTTCAAAATGTTATGAGAGTTGGCTGCATCCAGGTTTGCGGTGGGCTCATCCGCCAATACAAGCGATGGTCTTTTGACCATGGCCCGGGCAATAGCAACGCGCTGGCACTCTCCCCCTGAAAGCTGAGGGGGCTTGGACTGGACCTTGTCGGTAAGACCTACCCATTCCAGGGCATCCATCACCATCCTTTTCCGGTCTGCCCCGCCCAGCTTTAGCAATAATAGCGGAAACTCTACATTCTCATACACGGTATGCACCTGCAGCAGGTTATAACTCTGGAAAATAAACCCCAGGCTTTCCTTGCGCAATTGGGCGGCTTCCTTTTGACTTAGTTTGCCAATGCCTTTCCCCATTACGTTGACGGTTCCTTCTGTGGGCACATCCAGCGAGCCTATGATGTTGAGCAGAGTGGTTTTCCCTGAACCACTTGGCCCTACCAGTCCGGCAAATTCGCCCTTACCAAAGCTCAGGTCTATTTCCCTGAGGGCGGTAAAATATCCCTTCCCCATCGGGAAGCGCTTAACCAGGTTTTTGATCTCAATGATTTCCATGGCGGTGTTTTTTTGTCAGAAGTCAGAACAAAGAATTTAGTGGTTATACACGATCATAATCTGAAAACCTTTTCCGGCAAACATTTCTGCACCTTCCGATTGCTGCGGCAACTGAAAAGTTTCCGGGTTCCAGAACCCCATCAGGTAAAAGGTGAACCGGTTCAATTGACGCTGCCAGCTGGCAAAGGAATACCAATGTTTGTTGGTCCAGTCGTAATAGAAGATGGTACTGATATTGTCGAGAATGTTTATGGGGTAAGAAAGAGAAGTAGCTGAGAAATGGGTTTTGTTTTTTAAAGCGAAGGGATCCCTGTCATAGGAGAAAAGCAACTGCTCAAGGATTATGTTCAGTCCATTTCCCAGGTTGAAAGTATAATCCATTCCCAGGTTCAGGATTTCCTGGTTGGTAAAGTCGAAAAGATCCTGGCGCTTATTGATCCAGGTGCCTTCCAGCCATAAGCCTACTTCCACATCCAGCTTGATATCAAATCCATAGCGGTTCTCAGAGATTTCGGGGAATGTAATGTACATTCCGGGGAATTCTATGTCAGCCTTGCGGTGATGGAAGGTCAGAGCCCCTTCTCCGCGGGGCACAGGGACCTGCAGACGCCCTCCGTATTCAGGGGTCTTTGGCGTAGTGGTGCCTATTTCCCAGGTCTTGGGCCCTTCATTACCATATAACCCCCATAGCCAGATATTGGTATTATTCAGAAAATAATATCTCCCCAGCAATCCCCAGACTCCGTCTGTAAGCTGAAGGGGGTCGCGCGGGTCCACCTGGTCAAACCACATCAGTGGCCTTAGCATGCTGGCTGATCCGAAGTTGATCTTCTGCAAACCCAGCCTAACTTCCAGCTGGCTGGTGGAAAAACGGGCCCAGGCCCGGTAAGGTTTGATCTTTCCTTCCGTGTGCAGGCTGTCAAAAGGATGTAAACCCCCGCTCCCGTTCATGTTAGCTGAAAATTCAAAGTCAACTTGGGGGCTCCCCTCCGGTAACAGGCTGAAATTCAACTGCGGAAGGTAACGGGCCCCTGCCCAAAGCGGTAACGAATTGCCGGGGTTCACATTGACCCAGGCAGAGGCCTGTCCCTGGAAATCAAAAACAGGCTGGCTGTGGCCTTGAAAAACCAGCAGCATCAAAAATCCAGGTAGTATGAATGCCCTTTTAAACATCGCTTATTTTTTTTCTTTTCTCAATACTCGTCACTCACTAGGCTTCTCGTTTCCTTCCCCGGGCACGATTCCAAAAGTGAACAATTTAGTCAGCTCCATCACCAGTTCCTGGGGGTTGTCATACAAATTCAGCAATTCGGGACTGGAAAGCATTTCACTTATTTTTGTTGATATTACAAAAAAAGCTTCGGGTTTAAAATCCTTGCGAAACCATCCTTTCTGTTGTCCAAGTTTGAAATCTTTGATGATCTCTTCCCAAACCTGATGAGTTTTCTTTTCTATGTGTGAAGAAAGCCCAAGTTCAGGAGAACTGTAGAAATCCTGAAGAAACTCCGGACTGATATCATTGGTGCCCTCCAGTTTCATCTGCAGGATCTGCTGCATCTTTTCCATTGCATTCGTTTGATCATCAGCCATGATTCCCTTAAACCTGCCGATGGCATCATCAACCACCTGGTCAAAAACGGCCTTGGCAAGCTCCGTTTTGTTTGCAAAATACCGGTAGAAGGTCATCTTGCTTACCAAAGCAGTGTGGCAGATCTCTTCCACTGAAACCCGCTTGAAACCATGTTTCCAGAAAAGATCCTTTGCACTGCTCACTAATGCTGTATATTTTCTGCTGGTTTTTTTCATATACAATGTTACAATTACTTTCACAAAGTTACGAAAAAGTTTTAATTTGCAACATATCGTAATAAAAAAAGTAAAAAATAATTTTTTAGAACAAGATTGAAGTTTTATTGTTGGTTATTTCAGGATGTGTAAGAAAGGAATTCTTGTTTTTTCCCTGATCATTTTTTCTCTGTCAATACGGGGACAGGATAACATGCCTCCCGCTATTGAAGGGGATACCTTGAAGGAAGTTGTGGTAACAGCCTTTAATGCCACACGAAGGTTATTGTCAATCCCTGGCTCCCTGACCCTCATCTCTCAGGCCCAAATCGAATCTGAAAATCCGGTCACAGTGATACCCCTCCTTCAGCAGGCCAGCGGGGTATTTACCCATTCAGGAACCCTGAGCACCAGCCGGATTACCATCCGGGGCATCGGCGCCCGTGAGCCATACTCCACAGGCAAGATCAGGGCTTATTTCAATAACATTCCCCTTACAAATGGTTCAGGAACCTCTATTGTTGAGCATATTGATCCTTCGATCATTGAGCGCCTGGAGATCATTAAGGGACCAGCCACTAGTGTTTACGGAGCGGGATTGGGAGGGACCATCAATATAGTCTCACGCCAGCCTTCCCTTCGCCCATCAGGAATAACCAGTACCACCCAGGTGGGCTCTTATGGACTGCTCAGGAACAGCCTCCTGCTTGACGGTTCACGCGAAGACATTTCCGGCAGCCTGGTTTACAGCCGGACCTCCATGGATGGTTACCGCCAGAACAGCGAATACCGCCGGGACGCCCTTACCGGAATTGGTCAGTATATCATGGATCAGAAAACAAAGGCAACCGCCCTGCTGTATTATTCTGGAATGAAGGGTTATATCCCTAGTTCTGTTGACAGTCTGACTTTTATGAATGATCCCCGGGCGGCCGCCGCCAGTTGGGGAAATGCAAAAGGCTTTGAAGATTCCCGGAAATGGCTTGCCGGAATTTCGGGTACTCACGCTTTCACTACCGATTGGCAACTTGACCTTAGCCTGTTTTCCACCCTGAATAATGAAATGGAACGGCGCCCCTGGGACTTTCTTTATGAAGACCGCATAAGCGCTGGCACCCGCATCCAGGCTTCCTGGTCTCCCGCAAAGGGATTGATGTATTGGAAAATCAGCGGAGGGGCTGAGCTGTTTTTTGAAGACTTCCGTTACAGAACCTATGAAAACCAAGGACTTGATCAAGGTCAGGGACAGATCATCAGCAGCCATCGCGAATCCATTCGGTTCTTTAATTTCTTTGCTCAGGCCGATCTGGATTATGGTCGTTTGAATCTCTCGGCCGGATTGAACGCAAATACCAACCGGGTGAATTACCAGGACCTCCGGCAGGCAGAGGGGGCAGATCGATCAGCCATTTATCGTTACGGCATTATTTTAAGCCCCCGCTTGAGCGCCAACTTTCGCTACAACAAGTACCATGCAGCCTTTGTTACCCTTAGCCATGGATTTTCTCCTCCCTCTATCGCCGAAACCCTCACCCCCGATGGTTTTGTGAACCTCGACATCCTGCCTGAGAAAAGCTGGAACCTGGAATCGGGATTCAGAGGAAGCATTCTGGATCACCAGTTGTTTTATGATCTGAGTTTTTATCGCATGATGGTCAGTGATTTGCTGGTGGCCGAAAGGGTAGGACCCGATGCATGGGTCGGTAGAAATGCAGGAAGCTCCGTGCACCAAGGGATTGAAGTTGAATTCAATGGGAAATTGTTTCGGTCAGAAACCCTGAAAGGCAAATGGTTGGATCTTCGTGAAATTTCCTGGCGAATGGCTTATAGCTTTAATGAGTTCCGCTTCCGTGACTTTGTGGATGAGGGTGTGGATTATTCCGGGAAGCAAATTCCCGGGGTACCCCGCCATTTTCTGAATTCCGGACTTTCCTTTCATTTCATGGGCGGGCTTTATGCAAGGGCAGCTTTCAGCCTGTCGGGGCGAATGCCAATGAATGACCTGAACACCCGTTATAGTGAGGCCTATCATTTGCTTGACTTAACCCTTGGTTATCAGCAAGATGTCGGGAATTGGAAACTGGATCTGTATGCTTCTGTAAACAATCTTACCAATCAGCATTATGCCTCCATGATCCTGGTCAATGCTCCTTCCTTTGGGAATAACCTTCCGCGTTTTTACTATCCCGGGCTCCCTGTCCATTATGCATGGGGGCTGCGTTTGGGATTTCAGAGGCATTAAGGAACTACTTTTCTTTTTCTTGCTCTTCCGCTTCCCTGCGAAGCCTTTTCCGCCAGAGGTAATACAGGATTACCACGGCAATGGGGATCACGATGAAAAGAACAATGTTGCCGGGGGTCTCAAAAAAGCCAACCGGCTCATTGTCAGTTGGGATATGGGTGGGAGTCTGGCCAATAGTTACCATTGCCTGCAGGAACAATAACAAGGAGATCAGCTTTCTCATGCTTGACATTTTTCAGGTTTCTGAAAGATAAACATTCGAAAAAAGGGAAGGTTCACCTGCTTGATCAGCGCCCGGCTTATAAGACCTCTTCCATCAGTTGCAGCAATTGTTCCCTGCGCTCCTTTTTCAGGGGCAGCAAGGGTTTACGGGAGGCTCCTCCATATAAACCGAGGTGGTCCATGGCTTCTTTAAGCGCAGGGACTCCCCACTGACGGGTTACCGCCAGGTTGAGGGCAATGATCTTTTCCTGAAAAGCCTGTGCTTCCTCCATCTTTCCTTCCCCGAACAATTGGTAAATCTCGATGCATTGTGCCGGGGCAATATTGGCCAGGGCGGCAATGCCTCCCACGGCGCCCAGCTTCAGGGCGGGCAAAAGGAAACCCGCCGAACCGGCCAGCACCTGGAAGCCGGGCTTTGCGCCATGGATGATCTGTTCCATTTTTTCCAGGTTCCCCCCGGAGTCTTTCAGCCCGATGATGTTGGGATGTGCAGCAATGGCCAGGATGGTTTCGGCCGTCATATCCAGCCCGCTGTTCGAGGGCATGTTGTAAATGATTACGGGGATGGTGGAAGCCTCGGCCACGGCAGCATAATGGCTCACAAGCGCCTCCAGGTCCATCTGCCCTTTGTAATAGGAGGGATTGAGCACCAGCACAGCATCAGCGCCTGCCTTCCCGGCTTCACGAGTCAGTTGAATCGTATCACGGGTCGATTCGCATCCTGTCCCTGCCAGCATCAGCTTATCGGGCGCTATGACTTCCCGCGCCGCATAAATGACCTCCAGCTTTTCCTTATGCTCAAGCATCACCAGCTCGCCATTGGAGCCCAAAACAAGAAAACCTGATAAATCATATCGGCTGAGTTTTTGAATGTTTTGACGTAGCTTGTCGGGACGCAGATTCTCTGATTTGTCAAAGGGTGTTGTCAGGGGAGGGAAGATGCCGTGAAGATCGATCATAATAAGGCTGTTTTTTGCTTGCGAATATAGTTGAAAAGCAGATTCCCAGGTCAGGGATATAAATATTGAATCAGAAAAACGCTTTCTCAGTATCCCGCTTCCCGGTTCACCATGTTTAGCAGGGGTTCTCCGCGCAGGGTACGGTAATAGTTCTCAAGGATCTGGGGAGCTACAGAATCCGGATCGGTCAGGCTGGCATTATGAGGGCTGATATGAATTTTGGGATGGCTCCAGAAAGGATGCAGAGACGACAGGGGCTCCTCGTTGAATACATCCAGGCTGGCACCATCCAGGTGACCCGAATCAATCACCTCCATCAGTTCTTCATCGACCACGTGTGCCCCGCGTCCCACATTGATTACCCAAGCCCCTTCGGGCAGCATAGACAAGTGTTTCCGGTTCAGTATTCCCTTGGTTTCCGGGGTGAGGGGCAGCAGACAAACCAGGATATCGGTCTGACCCAGGAAATCCTTCAATTGTACTTCTCCAAAAAATTTCTGATAGGCAGTGGGTTGCCCCTCGCTTCGGCTCCAGCCAAAGACTTGGAAACCGACCCTTAACAATCCGGAGGCCACGTGATGCCCGATGATGCCCGTGCCCATGATACCTATCCGCACCTGGTCCAGGCGCAGGTAGCGTTTTTTCTTCCACAGCTTTTGCTTTTGCTGCTCTTGAAAAAGGCGCAGATTCTTCATCCGGCTGAGAATCAAGGCCAAAACAAACTCATACATATCCTGCGAAAGCAAGGGGTCAATGATGCGCACGATCCGGATGTGCTGCGGGATGTCAGGGTCCCTCATCAGGTGATCCACACCTGCTCCCATCGATGAGATCGTCTTTAGCTTGGGGAATTCCCTGAAAATGCCAGGCCGGTGATTCCAGGCCAGGGCAAAAGCAACCTTCCCCGGATCTTTTAACGCTTGCAGGGTGATGACCTCCACCTCCGGGTCAGCCTTTTTTAGGGCCACTATCCAGGGCTGCAGGTTCAGGGTTTCACTGACGATCACAAGGGCCATATGCTATTCTTTTTCCTTCCTCATTAACCAGTACAGGCCTTTTACACCCGACTTAATGTCGTCGAGCCTGAGCAGCACCAGGATCTTTTCTATATAGGCCAATACGCCCAAACCCACAGCGAGGTAATATAACCACGGGATAAATTCATAAATAAAAAGGACAATGAAGAAAAACCCCTGCAGATAACCAGAGGTTACTGCGGAATAGAGGTGAAGCCCCGGAATCTTTTTAAAACGGTAAAAGGCAATGATGTAACTCATTATCAGTACGGCAAAGAAAAGGTACAGCAACCAGGCGTGAGGTTGAATCTCAGCCCATTTAAACTTGACAATTCCAAAAAGGGCCATGATATAAATTCCAATATCCGCCAGGTTGTCGAGGGCTGCCCCAAAACGGGTCTGCAGCTTAAAATAGCGGGCAATATTCCCGTCCAGAATATCGGTGATCAGGCTGGCACTGATCAGGATGGCAAACCACCATTCCTTACCCAGGAAACCAAGGACCAGAAGCACGGGGAAACTAAGCAAGCGCAACAGGCTTAGGGCGTTGGGTACATTCAGAATGTTTTCTTCTCGGACCATTATTTTCATAATGTAAGAATTTTTGAATTAAAGAAATAGAATCAGCATTATAAGGACACTAATAGGGATCAGCAGGTTATCCAAACCCCTCCAGCTGAACAACTCGGTCAGGGTACTTACCAGGGCAATGCCCAGGGCGAACCAAAAGGTTTTTACATCGAAAACCATCCTGTTGAAATACAAGGCAATGATACTGATGATGAAACTGGAAACGAAGAAAGAACCCGATCCCAGCCAGGTCTTCTTCAGCTTTCTGCCAAACAATTGGATTTTGCTGTTATACTGCTGAAGGTTCAAACCCAGGATCCCTGCGATGGGGTCGCAGATGGCCAGGATCAGCATCGGCAGTATGAAAAGAAACTGGTTGTCCAGCTTGATGGAGATCAGGAAAGTAATGTATATAGCCACTGGCAACATATAACTTCCCACTGATTTGCGGTCAATATCATGGATGGATTTTAACTGGGTGCCGTGCCGGCTGATGAACAGGATGATAAAGAACCCCACAGCCATAAAAAGCACATACCAATGGTCGTCAAAGAGATAAGGGAATGTAATGGTCGACAAGGTTGCCGTGAAATGAGCAAACTTGCGGGTGATCTCTCCCTTGATGCCCAATCGCCTGTAGGTCAGCTCATTGAAAATCAGCAACAACGTGATGCCAATTGAAAACAGGATGGTTAGTACGATCTGGTTTTTCATTTCCGCGGTGTTTTAGGTTCTTAAATGAGAACAGCCAGCGCGATCCAAGCACCGCCTGCGATCAGACTGTCAAAACGGTCAAGAAAACCCCCGTGTCCGGGAATGAGGCTACTGTAATCCTTCACCTGGTATTTCCGCTTGAAATAAGAGGTTAAAAAATCACCGATAAAAGCAAACAAGATGATTCCCAAAGCCAGTTGAAAGGCCTTCAGGGCGGGTGTGCCAACCAGCCCCCTGATCAGCAGGGTGCTGAGCAGGGCGATCAGGGTTCCCCCGATCAGACCTCCCAGGGTTTTGTTGGGACTGATCTTTGGGAAAATTTTTCGCCGGCCAAAAAGTTGTCCCGAGATCTGGCTGAAACTGTCAAATATTGAAAGCACCAGGAAAGTGAACAGGATCAGGCCGGGATCAAGCTTACTAAAACGCAGAAAGCCGGCAGAAAAAATGGCCAGGATTAAAAAGGACAGGACAAAAAAAGCCTTATGCGAAAAACCTGATTTCCAGAATAGCCGGGTGATTTCGATGAATCCCATGCCAATGATCAGAATGGCCAGGATATCAAAAAAGAAAGGCTTTAGAACGATGCTGAAAAACAACAGGTTGATGATCACAAAATAAGTGGCCAGCTTGGTATAACTTTTTCTGGCTTCACGGGCTTCTTTGCGGCGATTGATCAGGTAGAACCCCAGGGCTCCCAGCACGAAATAGGAAAGGATGATGATGTAAATGGTTTTGATCATTAAGCCACCGTTTAAATTATCAATGGTTTAAAAAAAGATCATCAGGTTACAATCATGATCAGGCCAACCAAGGCCATGGCCAGGGCATAATATTGCTTGATTTTTCCTTCAGCCCGCCCGATCCTGATCCCTGCCAACAGCCTGGGGCTTGAAAAAGCTCCGATGGTTGCCCCAAAAGCGAGGAAATAGACCAGGGTCATATCGATTTCCCCTACCAGAAAGTGGGCCCCAAGGGCTGAAACTGTATTGACAAATATAATCATTAAGGAAGTCCCCACCACCATTTTTATGGGCATGCGCAGGGAAAACAAGCCTGCAAGTACCGGGGCCGTGCCACTGGTGCCGAAAGTCCCTGTGACCATCCCTCCGATATATCCGTACACTGACCCAAGAAAAGTCTTTCTAAGGGGTGATTTCTCAGGGATGACTTGATCATTCTTGATTTTTTTCTGGTCCCGGAAATTGTTAAAAAGCATATTCAGGGCGAGGAGAAAAGAATAAGCTCCGAAAGTGGTCTTAAGTTGCTCAGCGGTCATCAGCCCGGTAAATCCAGCTCCTGTAAGGGCTCCCAGGATGCCTGCCAAACCGAAAACCACCCCCATCCGCAAATCAATATTACCCTTACGGTAATGTGCCACAGAACCTACCAGGCAAATAGGAAGGGTGGCCGCCAGCGAAGTGGCAACGGCCACCTGGGCATCTACCCCAAACAACAGGATCAGGATGGGTGGGAAAAAGAAACCTCCGCCTCCGCCGATCAGCGACGCCAGGAATCCGATGATAAATCCTACCAGCGGCAGCCAGAGATATGCATACTCAAACGGACTGTGAAATATCATAATGGACTTTTTCCCCGGAACCAAAGGTGGAAGATATTCACAGCAAAACCAAGGCCTCCTGAATCTCTTCCCCAGGTAAGATTCCTGATATTTGGCCGAAAGGTAGGTAATATTTTTGAATATATAGATTTAGAAGGGGGTTTACAAACCGGAGATAAGGGCTATCCGCTTCATCTTCCATGTTTCTGTTCTTTCATAACCCAGTAAAGCCCTTTCGCATTCGAGCGCATTTCTGTGAGGATGAATTGAATGCTCAGGTGCTCAAGGGCGGCCAGAATGCCCCAGGTCACCATAAAATAATACAGGGGAGTGATGAACCCAAAGGTGAAAAGAATGATGAAAAAGAAGGCCTGAATATATCCTCCGATCTTAAAAGAATAGAGGTGAAAACTGGGAAGGCGGCCAAACTTGACCAGGGAAAACACCAATGTGGATGCCATCAAAACAAACCAGAAAATGAAACTGTGAATGTGGGGCAGGAAGTCATCGAGCTTAAAAACCACCAGGCCCAGGAAAGCCAGGAAATAGGTGAAGTCGTCGGCAATGGAGTCGAGCTTTGCCCCAAACTCGGTGGCCATATTGAACTTCTTGGCAATGAATCCGTCGGCCACATCGGTCACCAGGTTAATCACCAGGAACAAGGCAAAAAACTTTTCATGGCCCGAAAGGATGAAATACAAAATGACAGGGAACATCAGGAGCCGGTAAAAGCTCAGCAGATTGGGAATCGTCAGGATTTCCTTCTTATTCATCGCCCCTCCTTCCTGTTAAATGAACAAAATATCAGGGAACAATTGAAAGCTATTACAAATGTAAGGATTTTCCTTCCCCTTCGCAATAGCTCCCTGTTTTCCTTTGAATGACAGGCTTTTCGACACGCCTGTCAAGGTCGTTTTTTATTTCAAAACATCAATATTTTCGGGCCACAGAGGGAGTTAATACGGAGTTTATTCGGTTTAAACCGAATAAACTCCGTATTAACTCCGTATTAACTATGAGTATGGTCTGAGATTCTAAGCGGGCAGAACCCTGATTGCGTCCTCCAGAAAAAGTTCAAGAAAGCAAAGGCAAAACTTACCTGCTTTTGCCGATCTCTGTCATTTCCTCCAGGGTGTTGACCTGGATGGGGATGAGGGTGAAGCCCCAGGCATAATCGCGGTCAGGTTTCAGCTGATATTGTTCAAGGGGGCGTGCCCCCCAGCTGTCGACCCCTGCCACGCCACGCTGCCCGAAGTCAATGTTCCAGCGTACCAGCTTGCGGGGGCTGACCTGCGAGATATGTTTATTTTCGAGATGGACTGGCCCGTAGTCATATCCCTCGCGGGCATCCAGGTCCTGGCTGAGATAGGGCAGGGCCGTCATCTCCAGGCTTTCATCATCCGGATCACTCACGGCCATCAGGCCAATGCCAAAGGCATTGGTAAGGGCGGCCCAGCGGACATCCGTTTTGTTGCCATTTTCCTGGGGGCGCTCGTAGGGCACCAGCAGTTCGGATACCTTGCTTGAATAGAGGTCAACAAAAGCGGAAGCCTTGCGGTCGGGGTAATTCTCCCATGGGCCGCGGCCATACCAGGTAAACTGGTTGAAGGCATCGCGCAGGCAAAGTACCATCCCTGCACGAGGGATGTCGGAAGTTTCATTAGACGAGGCGCTGAGGTGATTGCGGAGGTGTACCTGCCCATTGCCTGAAATGGTATATTGCATTTCGAAAAAGGTTTCCACCGTTGGCAAGGACCATTGGATGCTTATCGCATAGAGATTCTCAGCCTTCTTGATCAGCTCAAAACTCGCTAATCTAAGTTCCCGGACTGCTTTTTTCCAGTTAATATTTTCTGTGGGCATCCTGTTGCCAAAGTCATTGTCAGTGGGCGCCCTCCACAGGTCTGGCTGGGGGCCCATCCCCTGGTAGAGGAACTCTGTGCCCTCATAGGCATAGCTTTCCAGGATGCCTGTCTGGCGGTTGAACCGAAGGGAAACGCTTTCATTGAACAGTCTGACTTCCTGTTCGTTTTCTTCCAGGCTGAGGGCCGGACCATGGTCGGCGGTGAGCTCCTGCCTTTCAAACCAGGGCAGCTTCACCTGTTCGTTAGCTGCCAAATGTCCGGCAGGGACCATAGCGGTTTCCTCGAGGGTGCGGGCTTCAAAATGCAGGAAATACTCCGTATTGGGCTGCACTTCAATAGCTCCCAGGAATAGGTTGAAGACCTTGCTGGAATGGGGTTCAACAACAATTTCAGGCATCGTCAGATTTTGCAACACCCGGCCGTCGGCTTTGATATAGGCAGTGAAAACAAAATGATTTAAGGGAGTAAAATCATAGCGGTTTTCGATAAGCACCCTGGCGGTGCCTTCGTGCACGCGGAGCACCTTAAAACGAATGGATTCGTGGGCTTTTTTCACTTCATACAACGCTGGCTTGATGCCCCTGTCAGGGAATACGACACCATTGAAGAGGAAATTGCCATCGGAAGGCAAACCTTCGCCGTAGTCGCCCCCATAAGCAAAATAGGATCTTCCTTCTTCATCGGTTTCCCTGACGCCCTGATCGACCCAGTCCCAGATAAAGCCCCCCTGCAGCTGGGGGTATTTGTTGATCTCGTTCCAGTATTCCTGGAAGTTGCCCATGCTGTTGCCCATGGCGTGGGCATACTCCGAGGGGATGAAGGGCCGGTCGAGCTGGTGCTGGCCAAACCACTCGAAGGTGGCAGGCGAGGGATACTGGGGAACGATGATGTCGGTGTTCCAGTCGAATTCCAGGGCAAAGCGGCTGCCGACCTCGGTGCGTTCATACTGCACGGGTCTTTTGCTGCGGTCGGCCGCCTTGATGGCCTCATAGCCTGCATAAAAATTAACCCCATTGCCGGCTTCGTTTCCCATCGACCAGATGATGACCGAGGGATGGTTCTTGTCGCGCTTCACCATGCGAACCATCCGGTCGGTATGGGCGGCCTCCCACTCAGGGAATTTGGCCAGGGAGCGTTCGCCGTAATACAGGCCGTGTGATTCAATGTTGGCCTCATCCACCACATACAATCCATGCTCATCGCATAACTCATACCAGCGCTCGGGGAAAGGGTAGTGGCTTAACCTTACCGCATTGAAGTTAAACTGCTTCATCAGGCGAATGTCCCTGAGCATATACTCCTCGCTGAGGTATTGGCCGGTTTCGGGGCTGTGTTCGTGGATGTTGGTGCCCTTCAGGGTAATGGGAACGCCGTTTACGAGCAACTGCCCGCGGACGATCTCCACCCTGCGGAAGCCTATCCTGGTGGAGGTAGTTTCCAGTATCCTGCCCCTGCGGTCTTTGAGGGTGATCAGCAAAGTATACAGGTTTGGGAATTCGGCGCTCCAGGGTTTAACCCCCATGACGGCTCCGTTGAAAACTTCCGTGTGCGTTGCATTCCCGTCAAGGGTGATCTTTGAAGTACCCTTCGATAAAAAACCATCCCCTTCCATGACTTCATATTCCAGGGTAATGGGGGATTTCTTATCCAGATGGTTTTTCAGATCAATGTGAAGCGCCAATAGCCCCAGTTCGAAACTCGGGTCAAGATCAGTTACCACTTCAAAGTCGGCAATACGGGTTTGGGGCTGGCTGTAGAGGAAAACGGAACGGTGAATGCCACTTACCCGCCAGAAGTCCTGGCATTCGAGGTAGCTGCCATCGCTCCAGCGGTATACTTCTACGGCTACCATATTGGTTTGTCCGGGTTTTACATAAGGGGTGATGTTGAACTCAGAGGGGAGTTTGCTGCCCTGGCTGTAACCCACCATCTGTCCGTTGACCCAAAGGTAAAAAGCCGATTTGACCGATCCGAAATGAATGAATATTTGGCGATTATCCCAGCTTTGGGGCAAATCAAACGTTCGCCTGTAAGAACCCACAGGATTGTAATCCTGGGGGATCCTGGGTGGTTCAGGCCCGTTGTTAAGTTCAGTAATGGGGGTACGCGGGTCGGCAAATTCATAGGGGTGGTTTACATAGATGGGGTAGTCATAGCCCTGGAACTCCCAGTTGCCTGGCACCTGTATGAGATTCCAGCGGCTCACATCATAATCCTCACGATAGAAGTCAGCGGGCCGGCTGACAGGATTATTGGCCAGGTGAAAGCGCCATTGTCCGTCGAGCAACAGCTTCCAGGGAGCGTCCTGATGATCGGCAGAGAGGGCAGCCTCACGCGTGTCATAACTGAAAAACACGCTTCGACCTGGTTCCTTGTTACGTTCCAGGATGTTTGGATCTTCCCAATCGGCCTGCGAAAAGGCAATAGATGAAAGGAAAATCAAAAAAAGTCCGGTTAGAATCCGCTTTCTCTTCATGATGGAATGGGCTTGATTTTTTAAGGATATTCCGTGTAAAAATAATGATTTGTTTTCTTTCTGTTAATTGGCATTTTCACCGGATTTTGCTTTTGCACTGTTGGCTCAAGTCATAGGCGGGCTGGCTAAACACCCCATCCGGGAAAAGTTTTTTAAGACCCTGATCCATTTTTCAATCGGTTTTTTTACATACTTTTACCCCTGATTTTGTAATCCATAACTGCTCTTATAAAACGCATCAGCGTAAACCCATTTAATCATTAAACTATGATACTACAAAGAATAGACTGGGTTGTTGTGGCAATCTTTTTTGTTATCCTGCTGACCATTGGATACCTGGCTTCACGACAGGCAGGCAAGAGCACGACCAACTTTTTTCTTTCCGGCCGCAATATGCCCTGGTGGCTGCTGGGAGTCTCGATGGTGGCCACCACCTTCTCCGCCGACACGCCCAACCTGGTGACCGATATGGTTCGTACGGGTGGTGTGGCCAGCAACTGGTTGTGGTGGGCTTTCCTGCTGACAGGGATGTTGACGGTATTTGTCTATGCCCGACTGTGGAACCGTTCGCAGGTGATGACCGACCTGGAATTTTACGAATTGCGCTATAGCGGGAAGATGGCAGCATTTCTGAGGGGCTTCAGGGCCATTTACCTGGGTTTCTTTTTCAACGTGATGGTGATTGCCAGCGTATCCCTTGCCTTCATTAAGATTGCAGGGGTGATGATGGGGATCAAGCCGGCCCCGGCCCTGATCATTGCGGCCGTTATTGTAGTATTTTATAGTGGTCTGGGAGGATTAAAATCTATCCTTTGGACCGACCTGTTTCAGTTTAGTTTTGCGATGTTTGGAGCCATTTTGGCAGCCGTGCTGGTGGTGAAGTCACCCGAGGTAGGCGGCCTGTCGGCCTTGTTCGCCCATCCCAGTGTGGCCGATAAGCTTAGCTTTGTGCCAAGCCTTTCGCAACCCGAATTGTTTTTGAGCGTCTTCCTCATACCCATCGCGGTGCAGTGGTGGGCTGCCTGGTATCCCGGGGCGGAACCCGGCGGGGGAGGCTACATTGCCCAGCGGATGCTTTCCGCCAAAAATGAAGACCATGCCGTGGGTGCCACCCTCCTGTTTAACTTCTTTCACTATGCCTTACGCCCCTGGCCGTGGATATTAGTAGGCCTTGCCTCCCTGGTCATTTTCCCTGATATCCAGTCGATGGTCGATCAGTTTCCGGATGTTTCCACACAATATATCAAGAACGACTTCGCTTACCCAGCGATGCTAAGGGAGTTTCTGCCCGCAGGCTTGCTGGGCCTGGTGGTGGCCTCGCTGATCGCCGCCTTTATGTCGACCACCGCATCACAGCTAAACTGGGGATCTTCTTACCTGGTGAATGACTTTTACGGCAGGTTCTATAACCCCAAAGCCACCGAGAAGCAGAAAGTTGCTTTCGGAAGGTTTAGCACTGTCATGCTGATGGTGTTCTCGGTACTCCTTGCCCTGGTGCTTCAAAATGCCCTGCAGGCTTTCCAGTATCTGTTGATGATTGGGGCAGGCACTGGTCTGATCTATATCCTGCGCTGGTTCTGGTGGCGTATCAATGCCTATTCAGAGATGGCCGCCATGGTCGCTGCCGGGGTATTTTCCCTGATATTTATTCTGATCGAAAACTTTGGCCTCACCCGCCTTGATAACAATATGGTGGAGGTGTTGGGCTTCACCACAAGCTTCACATACTGGAACATCATTAAGTTTGTGGGCGTGACCTTTTTGACCTCCATTTCGTGGATTGTTGTCACCTTCCTTACCCATCCCATCAGCGAAGAAACCCTCAGGAATTTCTACCGCAAGATTCGTCCCGGCGGACCCGGATGGAAGGCAGTGGTGGATAGGGCAAGGGAAGAAAACATAGAGCTGGTGAAAGAATCGGATCTCCGTTGGGATGTGCCGACAGGAATTCTTTGCATGGTCTTTGGGGCTATGGCCATCTATAGCTTGCTGTTCTCCATCGGGAGCCTTCTTTACGCCAAATACGATCAGATGGCGGTAATGATTGGTATCACCGTGGTTTCAGCCTTCCTGCTGCTAAAGTCCTGGAAGAAGCTGAAGTCGAAATAAGTAAACCCCTTTGTATAGCACCGGCCCAAATGACGGGCCGCTGATTTGAAATGAACCTCTTTAGCCTGAAAAAGATTGCCGGGGAGTTTTTCCCATCCCAGGCCATTGCCGAGATCGTTCCTTTCGGGGAAGGGCACATTAACGATACCTATAAACTCAGCCTTACCGGGACCCAGGAGGCTTATATCCTGCAACGTATCAATACAGGGGTATTCAAGGACCCCGTAGGACTGGCGATGACCCATCAGAAGATTCAGGAAGCCCTGGCCGGGAAGGATCATCCCATGGTGATTGCCCGGCTGATACCAACTCTTAACGGCCATTTCATTCACTTTGACGAAGAAGGAAATGCCTGGCGGATGACATCATTCATTCAGGATTCATATACCGTGGAGGTTGTGGAGGAACCCTGGCAGGCCTATGAAGCGGGGAGGGGTTACGGTTGGTTTAACAAGGTTTGCCATCAGCTGGATGCCACTGATTTTAAGGAAGCTATCAAAGATTTTCAAAGGGTTTCCTTTCGGATTTGGCAATTGGATGAAGCTGTTAAAAACGACTTGGCAGGGCGCATGGAATCCGTGAAAGATATTGTTGCATTTTATAAGGATCGCCAGGAAGTTTTTTGCCTGATGGAAAAGCTTACGGATGAAGGGGTGATTTCCCTTCGGGTAGTACACAACGATACCAAGATCAACAACCTTTTGTTTAGGGGAAAAAAGGCTGCTGCCGTGATCGATCTGGATACGGTGGGCCCGGGCATCCTTCACTACGATTATGGGGACGCCCTGCGAACGGGTGGCAATACCTCGGCCGAAGATGAACAGGACCTCGGGAAGGTTGACTTCAATATGGAAGCCTTTGAAGCATTCACCCGGGGGTATATTGAACAAATCAAAGAATTTGTTACAAAGGTTGAGAAGGATTATCTTTACCTGGCGCCCAGGCTGATGGCTTTCATTATGGGGATCCGGTTCCTGGCCGATTACCTGAACGGTGATGTATATTACAAGACCGCTTATCCCGGGCATAACCTCATTCGTAGCAGGGTGCAGCGAAGGCTGATCGTTCGTATGGAGGCCCTTGAGGAAGAAATGAAAGCCATCATTCAGAATGCATGAACCTGGAGACATTTCAGGGCGGCTTATTTGTTAAGGGCAGGGGACATCCCCTGCGGGGAAACTGGACTCATAATTTATTTCAAATCATAAACCCAACAATCATGGAGAAGAAACTGTTCCAACCGTATTTGCTGGCCATGCTGTTTTTTTTGGCGGTATTCGCTGGCTGTAATGCAAACCAGGAAAAGGAAGGTGAAAAGCTATTTGAAGCCCGGGAAGTATTTGAAACCCCGGAGCGTCCGGCGGGGCAGACGCACGTGCTGGAACTGAGGGCTGAACCTATCGACACCGTTCGCATCGGGCTGATTGGCCTGGGGATGCGCGGGCAGGGTGCGGTTCACCGCCTCAGCTTCATTGAAGAAGCCAAAATCGTGGCCATGGTGGATGTGGTCCCCGAAAATGTGGAACAAGCCCTGGAGACCCTTCGGCAGATGGGACGTCCCGAAGCCGATGTCTATACCGGTGCTGAGGACTGGAAGCTGGTGTGCGAACGCGATGACATCGACCTGATCTATGTTACCACGCATTGGGACCTTCACGCCCCCATCGCCTTGTATGCCATGGAACAGGGCAAACACGTGGCGACTGAAATCCCTGCTGCCCTTACCATTGAAGAGGCCTGGCAGTTGGTGAATACAGCTGAGAGGACCCGCCGGCATATGATGATGCTCGAAAACTGCGTGTATGATTTCTTCGAGATGGCCACGCTGAACATGGCACAGCAAGGCCTGTTTGGCGAACTGGTCCATGCCGAGGGCGCTTACATCCACGACCTGCGCTCGATGCTTTTTGCCGAAGAAGGCGAACCCGGCCATTACTGGGATATGTGGCGGCTGAAACACAATGAGGCAAAGAACGGTGCCCTTTATCCGATGCACGGCCTGGGACCATTGGCCCACGCACTGAACATCCACCGCGGTGACCGCATGGAATACCTGGTGTCGGTGTCAAGCGGACAATTTGGCCTTACTGAATATGCGAAGGATAAATTCGGCGAGGATTCTGAATATGCGCAACGTGATTATCAAAGGGGGGATATGAACACTACCATCATTAAAACGGTGAAGGGCAAGACCATCAAGATACAACATGATGTGACCAGTCCGCGTCCCTATAGCCGTATCCATATGCTGAGTGGCACCAAGGGTTTTGCCCAGAAATGGCCCCGAACCGGCATTGCCCTTGAACCCGATGCCCACAGTTACCTTTCAGATGCAGCACTGGATTCCCTGCTAAAGGTTTATGAGCATCCCCTTGTTAAGGAAATAGGGGAGAAAGCCCGCCAGGTGGGCGGCCACGGAGGCATGGACTTCATTATGGACTATCGCCTGATCTATTGCTTGCGCAACGGATTGCCCCTCGATCAGGATGTCTACGATGCGGCTGAATGGTCTGCCATCATTGAACTCTCACAAATCTCCGTTGCCAATCAGGGCATGCCGGTTAAAATTCCTGACTTCACCCGCGGGGCCTGGGATGAACTGAAAACCGTAACTTATTTCACGGTGGATTAGGTTTTTTGGAAAGTCCCTTTCATTGCCTCTTGTCCATTGGGCTTGAAAATTTGGTTAATCTTGATGATATTTTTTCATCAGAGCCAGTCGTTGTCCTTTAAGTAAGGGTTCACTGGGCTTGGCTTAAAATTTCCAGGGCCATCTCCCGGATCTTTGGTCCTGCCAGTTCGTGATCTACCAGGATTACCCGTACAAAATCCCTGCCCTTTTTTGTAGACTGAGCCCGCTGCCAGTGGATGTGTCCATTGTGGGGATGCGTGTTTAGAATGGAAGGCTGGCCTCAGAAGGTTCTGGCCTGGGCAAAAGTAAGTTTCAATGTGTTTAAACCCCGAGAAAAGTAGTTGCTAATCATTTTCCAATGGTGGTTGTTTCTGACCGGAAATAATGCTATCAATGAATTGGGAATATTGCAACACTTTGAGAAAATTATTTCTCATGGTTTTTCTTTTTGATTCACTGGAGAAATAACCCGATAATTCGAAAGGCCTGTATTACCAGCTGATTTAATTTTCTTTTAGTAATTTGAGGTATATTGGCATGATTGTTTATTATAAGAGGTATCAACCTTTAAAACCATCATAATGAAAAAGTATTTTAAATTTTTAGTATTGGGTCTTGTAGTTCTAATTTTTGCTTCCTGCAATCAGCGAGAGGAGCAGCTTGAACAAGAAGTGGCAACCCTGAATGAAGAACTTGAACAGCTCCGCCAGGAATCCCAGGAGAAAGAAGAAAATATCAAAACGTTTTTTGACTCCATGGCTCAGATTCGGGACAACCTGAATGAAATTAAAGTGAAGCAAAACCTGATTACTGAAGAAACCCGTGGTCAGGATCAGGTGGGTCAGGATGTTCGTAAGCAGATTGAATCTGATCTTGAGGCGATCAGCAAACTGATGGAAGACAACAAGAGGAGGCTTGCCGAACTGAACCGGCAATTGCGCAATTCTAATGTCAAAATCACTGAGTTTGAAACTATGGTTGCCAGCCTGACCAGTGAAATTGAGGAGAAGAACATTGAAATATCTACCTTGCGCGATAACATGAATGAACTCAATATTTCCAATATGGCGCTGGCTGAAACAATTGAAACACTGGAGGAGGAGAAAATGGAAAACCTCCAGATTATCGAAGAAAAGACTGAACAATTAAATACAGCCTACTTTACTTATGGAACACGCGATGAGCTGGAAGATAAGGTCATCATTGAGAAATCCGGTGGTATTCTGGGCATTGGCCGTACTTTCCTGGTCAACTCAAATATTAACAGTGAATACTTTACCCGCCTGAATATCACGCAGGTTGACAAATTGCAGGTCCCAGGAAAAAACCCGCGTTTAATAAGCCAGCACCCCGACGGAAGCTATTCTGTTGAAATAATTGATGAAGAGGGTGCACAGATTGTTATTGAAGACCCTGCTCAGTTCTGGAGTACTACAAGATATTTGGTTGTAAGTATTGATTAAATCTTAAAGTTTTCTGATCCTTTCCCCTTGTCAGATTAATATCAATACTTAAAAAGCTGACCGGAATTCCGGTCAGCTTTTTTTTGTCTTTTTTTTCTTTTTCTTCAAATTTCCCAATGTGCGTAGAAAAAGGATTTGAAGGCCGTTTAGATCCCCTTTTAATTTTTTATAACAGAAAAAAGCAAGTTAAACAATAGGTCTTGATATCCTCATGCCAGGTCATATGCTGGTTTAATTTGATTCAAGAATGGCGTCTTTTTAAACTTCAAACATTATAGACTATATTTGTATTGATCAATTCAAGGAACTTTCCCTGCTGGTTTTTTTTCTCAGCGACTTGGATGATCCTATTGCATGAATGCATTACAAGAACACTTGCTTAGGGAAAAGAAAAAGGGTAATTTGGATAAGTTGCTTTCCAGGGACGGTAGCCTAAAATAATTATTTTTATTGGGGATAGATGAAGAGAAAGATATTAATTGTAGATGACGATGTAAGTTTTTCCATTACTTTGAAAACCTTTTTGGTTAGGCAGGGTTTTGAAACAGACGAGGCTTTTTCTTCTCAGAAAGCTATGGAGAAAGTATTATCAACCCCATATGATGTAATCCTCACTGATTTTCGGCTCCCCGATAAAAATGGGATTGAACTCTTAAAAAGCATCAAAGAAAAAACACCGAATTCCCTTGTGATTTTAATGACGGCTTATGCGGATATACGAATGGCAGTTAAGGCCATAAAGCATGGAGCTTATGAATACATTGCCAAGCCTGTCAATCCTGATGAGCTGCTTTCACACATTAAATCCGGTCTGGAAAGAATTGCTGAGCCTCCAGCGGGTGATTCCAACAAGCGGGAAAGATCATTCAATTCAAACCTCCCGGCACTTGAATACCTGGAGGCCAGCAGTAAAGAATCAAAAGTCATTCATGAGCATATTGATTTGGTCGCCTCTACCAATATGTCAGTGATTATTCAGGGAGAAAGCGGAACAGGGAAGGAGTACATTGCCCGAAGGATTCATGAGAAAAGCCTTCGCAATTCAAAACCCTTTGTGGCTGTTGATTGCGGTGCACTCTCCAGAGACCTTGCTGGCAGTGAATTTTTCGGACACATAAAAGGCTCTTTTACCGGAGCCATTCAGGATAAAACAGGGCAATTCGAAGCGGCAAATCTTGGAACCTTATTTCTGGATGAGATCGGTAACCTTTCTTATGAAATACAGATGAAACTCCTGAGAGCCATCCAGGAAAGAAAGATCCGGAAAATAGGAAGCAACACTAACATTCCGGTGGATGTGAGAATTATTGTAGCTACAAATGAAGATTTGCAAAAGGAAGTTCAAAAAGGAAATTTTCGCGAAGATCTATATCACAGGCTCAATGAGTTCAGCATCATGGTTCCTCCGTTAAGAGAAAGAAAAGCTGACATTCCCTTATTCGTTTTGCATTTCCTTACACTCGCCAATCAGGAGCTCAACAGAAATGTGACGAAGATTCCGGATAGTTTGATGGAAATACTCATGAATTATAGCTGGCCCGGAAATATTAGGGAGGTTAAAAATGTGATTAAACGGGCTGTACTATTATCAAAAGGAGAGGAGTTAGACAAAAGTGCATTGCCTAAGGAGATTATTTTTTCTCAGATGATGGGTCAAAATGCACCCATTGAAAATGAAAATGACCTGAAAAGCCAAACTGGCAAAACGGAGAAAGAAATTATCCTGGCAACCTTGCAAAAAGCAAAATTCAATAAATCATATGCAGCAAAACTTCTAAACATTGACCGAAGGACGCTGTACAATAAACTGAAGCAATACGGAATTTCGCTCGATTAATTTGAATGAGTTGTTATCCTGGTTTTATTGGGAAGCTATTTCCTTAAGATCCTTTTCTAATGAGTCGATCAGTTGTTTACTACAGCTAATTAAACTAGAAACACTCTCCTGGATTTCCTGATTGGAAATGTTACTATTCTGCTTGCGATTTAGCTTTTCCAGGTAATATAATGCCTTATCTGCCTTGAGAAGTCCAAACATATTGCTCAT
Source organism: Bacteroides sp. (assembly GCA_036351255.1). Taxonomy (NCBI): domain Bacteria; kingdom Pseudomonadati; phylum Bacteroidota; class Bacteroidia; order Bacteroidales; family Bacteroidaceae; genus Bacteroides; species Bacteroides sp. The sequence continues at coordinate 1,638 of JAZBOS010000100.1, read as the reverse complement.
CTTATGCGCAACCGTAAAAATCCCGTTCTGGTTATTTTTCTTTAGGTACTCTTCCATTTTTATAAGGTTTATCCTGGTATCCTTAATAAAAACTTCAATAACGGGCACAATAGCCTCGGGATTGGCACTGGTAAAGGCAATCAGGCCCTCAAGATCGTAGTTTTTTTCAGCTTTTTCTGCAGCACTATCAATCGGGGTTTTCTCTAACTGTTCGTTGGCAGAATTAACTGAATCTGTATTTGGAAGTGATTGGGATAACAATTCTTTTATCTTTCCAAGGAGCAGGGTTTCATTTATGGGTTTCGATAAATAACCTTCTATCCCGCTTTCTTTAATTTCCTTAAGGTTTTCAGGGGTAATGTCAGCCGTGCAGGCAAGTACCGGGGTTTTTGAATTAACTGCATGGGGGTCTGTGCGCAGTTGTCTGATCATTTTTACCCCACAGATGCCAGGCATTTGCATGTCGGTTATGATGAGGTCAAATTTTTGTTCTTTCAGCAGTTCCAGGCCTTCCCTCGCATTTTCTGCCTCAAAAAATGTTATTCCATTTATCGGGCTGAATAAGGATCTTAAAAGCAAGTGGTTAAGTTTGTCGTCGTCAACCAGCAATATTTTGGCCAAAATCTCATCCTGAGCAGCATCGGTCTTCTGCACTTTTGCTGTTTCCTGCTTTTCAGGAATTAGCAGTGGTAGATGTACCGTAAACCTAGAGCCCTCGCCCTCCCGGCTGAACAATTCAATACGGCCATGCATAGCCTCAACGAGTTTTTTGCTGATTGATAAGCCTAGTCCGGTCCCTTTGTGACTCCTTACTTCCTTATTGTCGCCCCTGGAGAATTCTTCAAAAATATGCTCCTGTTCAGTAATTGGTATCCCTATGCCTGTATCGCTTATTCTGATTTGAATATTGTTTAGGTTTGGGTTTTCCTCACTTAAGGTACCTGACAGGTTCATTTCAACGGATCCTTCATTCGTAAACTTGATGGCATTGCCTGCAATATTCAGGAGAATTTGCCTCATCCGAATAGGGTCGGCCAATACAAAAGGATGTTTTAATGCCTTTGTTTCGAGCTTGAAATCAATATTTTTCTCCTGGGCAATGACCGATAGGATTTGGTAAACATCTTTAGCAAGTTCCGCTAAGTTCAAAGCGACGGGTTCCAACTCTATTTTGCCCGCTTCAATTTTTGAATAGTCCAGAATTTCATTTATGATATCGAGTAGGTGAGCGGAAGATTGCTTAATAGCACTGACGAAGGTTTTATGCTCTGTTTTAAGATTTATTTTCTCCAGCTGGTTGGAAAACCCAATAATGCTATTCAGCGGGGTTCTTACCTCGTGGCTTATATTAGCAATAAACCTTTGTTTGGCCTGGACCATATCTTCAGCCTTTTCTTTCTCTTGTATTAATTGTTTTTTGTAAAACCTGCTTTTGTTTACATCACTGATCAGCACCCAGGAAAAAGCAAGAAGTATGACAAGGGTAAAAAGGATGGTAATAAATATCTTCTCTGTAGTTTTATTAACCGTCGAATGTGCTTCTTCAGCCACTTTCATTGCATTGCCACTTTCATAATTTTCAAGAATGGTAACGTATTCCCAGATCCGGTCCATTACTTTTTTGTCTTCCAACAGGAT
>JAZBOS010000099.1 GCA_036351255.1 Bacteroides sp. | reverse complement strand
TGGGACGGCATCATCCCCGCCCTGCTTGCCAAGAAATACGACGCCATCATCGCCTCCATGTCCATCACCGAGGAAAGAAAAAAGAAAGTGGCTTTCTCCAACAAGTACTACAATACACCGGCCAAGTTCATTTGCAAAAAAGGCACCATGGAAGCGTTCTCGCGGGCCAACATCAAGGGCAAGACGGTCGGTGTCCAGCCAGCAGTTCCCAATGAAATACTAAATGCTATCAGCTAAAGGCTGCCCGTAAATTTTCAATTATTTTTTCGCAAAGCGAATTTTTCAAAAAGGCATAACCATATGATTTAACAGAAAATATTATCTCTAGACATCGCATCCTGAATGTTGTATACATATCAACAGGTTGTATCATTGAACAGGGGCGGTGCAGTTGCATCCTAAAAAAAATCTCAGTTTTAATGCACTAAAAAAGGCGATCTCGTCACATTTGTGCCAGCTTGAGGACCCCCGACAAAAAGGGAAGGTCTCCTACAGCCTGCACGATTGCGTTATGAGCGCTTTTGCCATGATGTACCTGCAAGACCCCTCCCTATTGGCATTCCAGCGCCGTATTCAGGAACGCATCCAAAAGAACAACGTAAATACGATTTTCGGGGTTCACGATATTCCCAAGGACAGCCAGCTTCGTAATGTTCTGGATGTGTTACCCCCTGAAGCGATAGCACCTGTCTTCACCACATTTCTCAGTCACCTGCAACGGGGCAAGCACCTGGAGGCCTACCAGTTGCTCGGTGGAAAGTACCTGATACCGATAGATGGATCTGAGTATTTTTCTTCAGAAAAAATCCATTGCCCCCATTGTTTGTATAAAAAACAAAACAAAGGCAAGTTGCGTTATTCCCACCAAATTTTGCAGGCAACCTTAGTACACCCTGATAAGCGTCATGTCCTTCCGCTTGCACCGGAACCTATCCAAAACAGCGATGGCACAACCAAACAGGATTGTGAAATCAATGCGGCCAAACGTTTAATTGCAAAAATCCGTAAAGCCCATCCCAAGCTGCCCATCGTTATAGGTGGCGATGGGCTTTACTCCAAGCAGCCCTTTATCGATGATCTGAAAGCGGCCAACATGTCATTCATTCTTGTGGCCAAGCCGGCGGACCATAAAATCCTTTTTGAATGGGTAAAAGACATGTTTGATCTGGATGCCGGTAACAAGATGACGATTAAAGATAAAAAGGGTCTCGAGCATCAATACCGATGGGTAAACGATGTGCCGCTCAATGGCTCTAAAGATGCCGACCAGGTCAACTTTTTTGAATACCAAATGATCAACAAGGGCAAGCCCACTTATCGCAACAGCTGGGTGACCGACATGACGATTGATAAGAATAATATTGGCATGCTGGTCAAAGCAGGCAGGGCCCGCTGGAAGATTGAAAACGAAACCTTCAATACCCTGAAAAATGAAGGCTATCACCTTGAACACAACTTTGGCCATGGTCAGAACAATCTTTCGATGGTCTTTTTTATGATCAACCTGTTGGCATTTTATGTTCATCAGATTTTAGATCTTACCGACACACTTTACCAAAAGGTCCGATATACCAAATTCACTTCACGCAAAGAATTTTGGAACCAATTGCGCTGCACCATACGCGTCTTGATTTTTCCTCATTGGCAGAGTTTGATGCAATTCATTTGGGATCCTGAAAAGGGCATCCCGCCTTAACGTCTCAATAAATTTTCATGCGCTGCCCCTTTTTCATCGATAGGCGTGGATAGCTGCGTCTACACTCAATGAATACCGAGCCTTGAGCTGCATCGGCCGCAACTTTCCCTTTCTTATCTACCTGCAAAAAACCATTTTTGCCTCTTTTCTGCTGAAAACCGCTTGCTTAGGGCTCTTCGCAAGATCACGGGTGCTTTCATTGAGAATAGTTGGCCGGCACAAGGGCGACTTGAAAGGAGGCGGTGAATGGTGTATTCTGCCAGAACCGAGGAAGGAAACGGCGATATGAGCGAACCATCCGCAAGGCAGAACAAACAGAGCGATCTTTTCAGGGACGAACTGGCCAGGACCGTGCTCAACTCGTTGTCGGCCCACATTGCCATTCTGGACCGTGAGGGCCTTATCCTGGAAACCAACACGGCGTGGCAGTTGTATGCCATAAGAAACGGCATGCCTGCAGATTACGATGCCCGGGGGACCAATTACCTGAACATCTGCGATGTAAGTAAAGGCGGTGGCGCCACGGACGCCCGCAAAGTGGCCGAGGGCATCCGCGGAGTCATTCGTGGCGACATCGAGGAATTTCTATACGATTAT
>JAZBOS010000098.1 GCA_036351255.1 Bacteroides sp. | reverse complement strand
GTTGGCAGCAAAATCCACAGTAGCTTCGATCTGGTGTTGCCTCCAATCGCAATGAATATTCCCGTGTTTGTCGGGCAGCCGGTATGCTGATTCCCCGGTAACATGCACAGGCACGAGAATGAATCCTATGAACAGGCCAATGGCAAGATGCATCAAGACATGGTACGTGAACATTTCAGCCCATGAAATGCCCAATATCATTTTAGGAACCACAATCATGTAGCCGACAAAAAGAATCTTGGTTAAAACAAGAATCCAAAATTCCCTTACCGGATGCCCGGGGATGGTCTTATTCCCGAAGTTATGCTGCAACAGCAGTTTAAAATCCTTGATATAAATGATGTTAATACTCAGCAGGGAATATAAGAATGGGGCGTATATGTGCTGGTATCTATGAAACCATTTGCGGGTAGCATTCGGATTCAGACGAACCAGCTTGCTCTGGTCAATATCATCGTCCTTCCCCGGTATGTTGGTAAAGCCGTGATGGGCAACATTATGTTTAAGTTCCCAGAAATAGCTCGAAATACCGGCCAAATTCCACATATAAGCCAGGGAACGATTGATCCATGGCCTGTCAGAAATCGCGTGGTGCGAGGCATCATGTGCGAGTGAAAAAAGCAGAATGGTAATCAGAACCCCAAAGAAGCCAAAAAGAAGCGCCAGGCGCCAGCCGCTAAATTCATTGCTGAGAATGGCCAAATAGCATATCAAGGTGAGCAGGAAATAGGTAACTATTTTGGCAACAAAAACCCAGTTTGCTTTTTTGGTAATAGTATGTTCGTCAAAATAGGCGTCTATCCGATGGTTTAAAACGTTGAAAAATTCATCCTTACGAGAACGGTCAAATTTTACCTTTTGCATGGCGGTATCCCTGTTTTGCAGCTCCTTTAAAGATAACCTTTATTTTCTGTTTGGTTCCTTCAGTCCCTTATATCAAATGGGGTGAAGAAGGAGAATACAGGATCCTTCCCTTGAAACCGCCGCGAATCCCCAAAAATGCGAAAGGCAGCCATTCCATCTCTCAATGAGGCCCCTATTCCTCTGACCCACGTCATTGCACTTCCCCCTCCCCTGAAATACCTTCCAATAAAACACCTAAGCCATGAAAACCCTGCGACTCCTTTTCGTTCTGACCCTCGCTTGTACCCTTTCCGCGGCCCATGCTCAAAAGGTAAAAACCTATAAAGCCTGGGTGACTTTAATGGATAAAACAGAGGTCAAAGGAACATGCTATGCGGCGAATGAAGATGAATTTGTGATTCTGGGCGAAGATTTGAACCAAATAGGATTTGCGCCGGAAAGCATGGCGGCAATCAAATTCAGAAGACAGGGAAATACGGGCAAAGGGGCCTGGATGGGTGCAATAGCCGGAGCGACTATTGGGGTGGTAATCGGTCTTGCCAGCACTCAGGATGCCTACATTTCCCAGGGGGGCGGGGCGCTGATCGGAGGGCTGATCGGAGCCCCTGTTGGGGCACTCGCCGGTGCAGGCCTCAATTCAGGCCGGGAAAAGTTCCTGGTGAATGGGGACCAGGCCACGTATTTGGCGCTCCTTCCGAGACTCCGACAATATGCCCCGAAGAACGGCTTGTAGGTCATAAAATCTTCCGGAAATGGTTGTTGGGCATCTCCTACTCACATTCAGTCGGGCCAATGTTCCAAAGCCGTATCGTGCATCACAAGACCTGGGCATGCCTGAGCCAGGCAACCCTTCACCCAAACCTCCGATTGCCTCGGCTCACAGGGCTTTGCATTCAAATTATATGCGAGCCTTCAGATTCGCAGGCCCATACCCTGACTTGCATCATTGCCTGATCTGCAGGTTCAAAATACTTTAATCAATAATGCCCGAGCCATGAAAACCCTATACCTCCTGCCAGTTCTTGCCCTCGCTTTCACCCTGACCACAGGCCACGCTCAAAAGGTAAAAACCTATAAAGCCTGGGTGACCTTTACCGACGACATCCGCATCAGGGGTACCTTCTATTCGGCAGAAACCGATGGGCTGATTCTGATGGGGGACGACCTGAACGAGATCAGGATTGACCCCAAGACGGTCAAAACAATCTCATTCCGAAGAAAAGGCAGCGTGGGGAAAGGGGTCTGGATCGGCGCTTTGAGTGGAGCCGCGGTTGGAGCGATTGCCGGATACGCCAGCGGGGACGACGAACCAGGATGGTTTTCGTCCACCGCAGAGGAAAAGGCCGCTGGAGGCGCCATCTTTTTGTCCTTTCCAGGGGCAGGCATAGGGGCGCTCTTTGGTTCCAAAAGAACCATTTACCCCATAAATGGAGATTACCAAACCTATTCAGGCCTGCTGGCTGAACTAAAAAAGTATTCCCCGTCTGGCCAATAAACAAACTCTTCCTGCTATGAAAACACTTCGCATCTTCCTGGCACTGATCCTCGCCTTTGCGGTTGTTTCCGCTTATTCCCAAAAGGTGAAAACCTACAAAGTCTGGGCGACTTTAACCGATAATACCGAACTAAGGGGTTACCTGTATTCGGCAGCTGCCGAGGGCCTGGTGATCAAAGAGGAAGATTTTACTGAAAAAACGATTCTCCCGGAAACCATTGCGGTCTTGAAATTAAGGAGAGAGAACAGCCTCGGCAAAGGTGCCTGGATAGGCGCCCTTGGCGGACTGGTATTGGGCGCCGCTGCCGGGTATGCCGCTGAATCGGGCAGCGGCTGGGAAGATGTTGGAGCCATAGGCGGAGGAATCATAGGCGCACCGATTGGGGCTCTTATCGGCGTGGGTGTTGGTTCCTTCAGGAAAACCTTTATCATAAATGGGGATCGGGCCACTTACCAATCCCATCTTGCCGCGCTTCAGGAAGTTGCGCCGCACTAATCGGCAAGTGTCGGGTTGAAAATAACGTATGCCCGGGAAGCAGGAGCGACAGGATCTTCCTTTACCTGCCCTTTTAAAGTGGGTTTGTATCGGCCCTTCCCTTAAGCTCCTGTTTAACAAGCAAATAGCCCATAAATCCAGCGAGAAGTCACCTCCGGTATGCGT
>JAZBOS010000097.1 GCA_036351255.1 Bacteroides sp. | reverse complement strand
CAAGATTGACAACCTCGACATCATCATGGGCGGACCCGTTCCCCCCAATCCTGCCGAGCTCATTGCCTCGGCCGAGACCGACAGGCTCTTCGAACAGCTCAAGGAAAGGTACGACTTCATCATCATAGACACCCCGCCTGTGGGCCTGGTCACCGACGCCTTCCTGTTGATGAAGTATACCGACGCCAACATCTTCATCGTGCGCCAGAACTTCACCCACAAGAAAGTGTTCGGATCCATCATCAAGGATGTGGAGTCGCGCAAGATCCCCAACGTGTGCATCCTGATCAACGACGTGAAGCTGGGCCGCTCGTCGTATGGCTACGGCTACGGCTATGGTTATGGTTACGGATATGGTTACGGCTACGGCTATTACACCGATGACCGGGAGATGGAGAAGAAGAAGTCGGTTATTAAGCGGATTTTCAATATGTAGTTGGAAATTGGAAGTTGGAAGTTGGAAGTTGGAAATTTAACGATTCACACCAAAATTTGGAAATTTACAGAGCCCGCCGTATATTTGATCATTCAGGGATATCCATTTCCAAAAGTCGGGTTTTTACCCATTGACATCGAGATCATAATAAACTAATTTGCAGGTCTAAACCCTAAGAGAACTAATAAATTACGACTACTATGAACTCAGCTGTAAAGGTATTTATAGCAGATGATAACGAGCTCATTAAACAAGGCATATCTTCCTGGCTGAGAGGTGCCCCAGGATTTAAACTCATCGAAAAGGCATGTTACTGGGATGAGTTCGTTGCAAAATCAAAACCGCATAAATATCTCATCGTAATCAGTACTATTCAATGGATCCAGAATGAAGGAAGGGCTGATTTCAAGGAATACATGAAATCGAACCCCTCGATAAAATACATAGTGATTTTCAATAATCTGGAAGTCCAGAACATATCGGAGCTCTTGCAATTGGGGATAAAGGGATTCATAAGCAATTCCACAACCAGGGAAGAGTTCATCCAGGCGCTGGAAAAGGTGCATGAGGGAAATCACTACTTTTCATCAACAATTTTCCAGTCTTCATTTTCCGACATGGATGTGGAAATGGGGGCCGGGGAGAAAGAGAGTGCCAGTCATTTAACCAACCGTGAAGCAGAAGTCCTCGAGATGATCAGCCATGGGCTGACTACGAAGGAGATTGCCGATCGGCTCGACATCAGCAAAAGGACTGTCGATGGACACAGGGCACGGTTGTTAAGCAAGATTGGCGTAAAGAACACAGCCGGGCTGGTCAGGTATGCGTTGGGACACAGGATCCTGAAAGACAACTAATACCGGGCCTGCCGATTATTTATTGACCAAAATCCAATAACTGCGGTTCATATGATCCCGCCTTCGAGATGCGGATATATGGGCCGCTTTCGTAACATGTCACCCCGGGCGAGCATATCATCACTGGCCATCTGCCTGCTGCTGGCTTTGACCACAACCGTCTTTTCGCAGCCTTATACCAGGGTGCTTTCCCGGGCCAGCCGCAACATTGACCTGTCTTCTTATGCCCGGGCGCGCCAGGAGCTGGCTGCAGAGGCCCTGCTGGGCTCCCTGGAGCAGCTGGGTGTTGAAAACCCGCCGCCGGTTGACTATTTCCTTGAGAAATTCCGGGAAGAAAAAGCCCTGTTCCGGCAGTTCGAGGATTTCCGCGTGGCCGGCGGGCATTACGAGCTGGTGGAGGACTCACTGCTCGGGGAGAAGAAGTATTATAACCAGTTGAACCAGCTGGTTTTGGAGATGAGCCTCTCCGTGTCGGTTTACCGGCACGGCAGCGGTCCGGACCCCGCCTTCACCTTCAATGTGGCCGGCATAGACGATGTTTACCGTCAGGGTGAATTCCTGCGCTTCGTGTTCACGCCGCAGCGCAACGGGTACCTGAACATCATATGGGTTTCCCCCGCAGGGGCGCACCTGCTGTATCCTTTCACCGGCTGTGTGCTGGATTCGCACAACGACGATGCTGGTTACCTCTTTGAAGGCCGGAGGTCGGCTTTCTTCCCCCTGGCCAGGGCCTTTGGCGAGGGTTATTCGCTCGACCAGGAAGAGCCTGCGGAAGAAGGGGCGCCGGTCCTCCTGCTGTTCGTTTACACCCGTAACCTGCTGGTGCTGGATGCCGGTGACAGCCTGGAAGGCTGGATGCGCGCCATTTTCGCGGTCCCCATGCCCGAAAAGAGCCTGCAGCAGCATGGTTTCAGGATCTATCCCGCCGATTGAACCAAAACGGGGAAATAATTGTTAATTTTTTACAACCTTAACTTCGCTGATTTAACCAGCCTATTCTTGTAATTTACCAAAGAGTCCACCGCGCCCCTGTTCGGGGCGCGGTGGTTTTTTGAGATGCCATCCCGGGGTTTTCCCCTCCCTAACCCCTTGAATATCAAGGGCCAATTTGGGGGATTTTGATGGGTTGCCATCTCACCCCCTTCACACCCCTAAAACCACCGCCTGTCAAGGATTAGCAGAGAAAAAACACGCAAAAGTAGCTGTTTCTACATTGCTGATTTACTGGTATTTAAAAAACAGAGCAAACTGCACCCTTCAATATTGCGCCGTTTACAGGCGTTTCTGAAAGATCGGTCTGCCCGGACTGGCGGTGTGCACTTGATTTTTCGCCGTATATGCCGTATATTAGTAATAACGAAGCTTTTAAAGGCTTTATCGCTGTACCCTAACCCATTCAAAACATAACATCATAAAAAACATGGCCTTACTGACCCTGCTGAGCGTGCTTGCATTCGTTTCAACAGGGCAAGACCCGCAATGGACGCAGCAAAGCTCGCCCATTGGCGACGATTTCGTTTCCCTGAGCATCGTCGACGAGATGCACGTGTGGATTGCCGGTGTATCGGGTAATCTTTTGTATACCGAAGACGGGGGGGAGCACTGGATTGTGCAGAACGTCTTCCCGAAGTACCATTTTGAAAGCATTTGTTTCAGCGACAGCCAGCACGGTTGTGTTGTAGGCTGGGGCGGGGAGCTTATTGACAGCACCGTGGT
>JAZBOS010000096.1 GCA_036351255.1 Bacteroides sp. | reverse complement strand
TCTTACTTGATTCAACTATAGGGCGCTACTGAACGGCTTTTCAAGTTGTAAGAGGAGACAAGTTATAATGATCACACCTCTATTCTTATCGACCCTTTGTCTTTTTTTTACTGTTTCCTACTTGCAACGAATTCATGAAAAAGTAATTGTTGGAGTGTGGAAACATCAGAAATTTGATATATTTTTTACATTTTCTCATGACAATAGTATGCTAATTATTACTCAGTGCATAAAATAGCTCAACTTTTGTATGGACTTATGCTATAAATAATGCATGGAAAAGATCGATGCCCGGTCCTTATCTCCTTCAGCACAAGAGCATTTACGCCGCATGGCGGTGAAGGCGGTCCTGGAGGGCGCCAAACAAAAAGAAGTTGCCCAGATGGTGGGGGTGACCCGCCACACCATCTGTCGCTGGGTGAAAGCCTACCGACTTCAGGGAAAGGAAGCTCTCAAGGCCAAAAAGAAAGGCCGTCCCAGCGGGGGGAAACTGCTGCCCTGGCAGGCGGCCCACATTGCCAAGGCGGTCATGGATCATCATCCTGAGCAACTCAAGTTGCCTTTTTTCCTGTGGACCCGGGAGGCGGTGGCCTTGCTCATCAAACGGCGCTTTGGCGTGCGCTTGTCGGTCTGGACCGTGGGTCGTTACCTGAAGCGCTGGGGCTTTACCCCGCAAAAACCGGCGAGGCGGGCCTGGGAACAAAACCCCGAGCAGGTGCAGCAGTGGCTGGAGCACGAATACCCCACCATCCGCCGGCAAGCCCAGCGGGAACAGGCCCAGATTTACTGGGGGGATGAAATGGGGCTCAGGTCCGATCATGCCGTGGGACGCTCCTATGGCCTCAAAGGTCAGACACCGGTGATCCTGGCCACCGGCCAGCGTTTCGGCTGCAACATGATTTCCGCCATTACCAATCAGGGGCGTTTAAACTTCATGGTGTTCAAGAAGCGCTTCACTGCCCAAGTGTTTCTGGAGTTTCTCCGGCGTCTGCTCCGCCAGAGTGATCGCCGGGTTTATCTCATTGTTGACCGTCATCCGGTGCATCGCTCCCTCCGGGTGCAGAACTGGGTCAAGGAAAATGAAGCGCGGATTCGCTTGGTTTTTCTCCCCAGTTACAGCCCGGAGCTCAACCCGGATGAACTGCTGAACCAAGATGTCAAGAGCAATGCCCTGGGCCGGCAACGTCCTGGCAACCAAACGGAGTTGATGGGCAAGGTCAGGAGCTACCTCCGCAGCCGTCAATGTAAACCGGACATCGTCTCGAATTTCTTCCAGGGGAAACACGTCCAGTATGCAGCCTGAAAAGTTAATCAATTAAACGCTCTGAGTAATAACTCTCATAAGACTCCTTATGGTGAAGGGGGGTGAAACCGATACCATACTTGAGGAGATGTTGGGCCTTGATGTAGGCCATCAATTCGGCAAAACCCACCACCATGACAATGATCAAGAGGATGCCGGTAATAATGACGGAGCGACGCATGGAAATAAGAGGTCTAAAAAGAATAGAAGTCCTTTACAGGAAAGGGATAATCCCACCTCGAGCTGATATGCCAAAATCCCTATAAAACGCTAGCAGCTATTGCAAAACTTCCTATTTTGATTTTTATTGTCATTCTGAGGGAGCGTAGCGACTGAAGAATCTAGTCTTTTCAACGAGTTCCAGATCCTTCACTTGGTTCCGGATGACACCAAAATAGGTTTTGCCACAGCTTGTAAGGGGATATCCCCCCACGGGTGGCCTTACCAATATTGGGCCCGGTGCTGCCGATAATAGGCCACGGTGGCTTCAACACCCTCGTGCAAAGAGGTTTGGGGCGCCCACCCGGTGGCTGCCTGGATGCGGGAGATGTCAGCAATAAAATCCCCGGTCTCCACCAGGTAACGGTCCTCGGGCCAGGGCAGATGCTGGACTTCGGTCTCGGGAATGACCTCGGCAATGAGGTTTACCATGTCAATGAACGGGGTGCCCACCCCTGAGCCCAGGTTGTACACCTGCCCGCTGGTCTTGGAACTGAGCGCGGCCCGGACGATCCCCGCAGCCAGATCTTCCACGAAAATATAATCCCGCTTTTGCAGGCCTTCCCCGAACACCGTCAAGGGCTTGCCCTCCAGGGCCAGGCGGATGAACCAGTTGACAATGCCGTATTTGCTGTGCTTCATCTGCTGCCGCGGCCCGTAAGGGTTGGTGATGCGGACGCTGACCGTGTCCAGGCCGTGGGCGTCGTGGAAAAACCGGTAGTACTTCTCTCCAGCAAGCTTGTGGATGCCGTAGATGCTCAGGCAGTTAAAAGGATGGCCCTCATC
>JAZBOS010000095.1 GCA_036351255.1 Bacteroides sp. | reverse complement strand
CCACTTAAAAGTCACATTTCATGATTCATGCAATCCGGCCAGGGGCATGGGATTGTTGGACGAACCGCGTTATGTGATTCAAAATGTTTGTAAGAATTTCTATGAAATGCCGGCAAATACGATCCGGGAGCAGACCTTTTGTTGTGGCAGCGGTTCCGGGCTCAACGCCGGTGAGGATATGGAGCTGCGAATGATGGGCGGCATGCCCAGAGCCAACGCTGTTCATTTTGTGAAAGAAAAATTTGATGTTAATATGCTTGCATGTGTTTGTGCCATCGACCGGGCGGCGCTTCCGGCTCTAATGGACTATTATGAACCGGAAGTCGGCGTGACCGGGCTTCATGAACTGGTCGCCAACGCCCTGATCCTGCCCGGCGAGAAAAAAAGAACGACCAATTTACGGGGGGAGCCCCTGCTAGGGATGGAGGATGAAGATGCCGAATAACAGCAAAGGGATGTACAACAAAAATCTGGTTATTGCGGGCATAGTGATTTTTGTGATTCTTGCCGCATTTCCTTTCTGGTTCAACGTCGTTAAATCCGCGCCGGCTCCCGAAGTGGTTCTTACAGAAAAAGCCAAGGCTGCGAAAGAGTGTGTTCGGTCCAAGGAATACATGACCACGGATCATATGGTACTTTTGGATACCTGGCGAGATTCTGTTTTGCGGGACGCAAAAAGGACATATGTAAATCCCAAAGGGGTGGAATTTAACATGAGCCTTTCAAACACTTGTCTGGATTGTCACTCCAATAAAGTGGAGTTTTGCGACAGGTGCCATGATTATGCCTCGGTATCCCCTTACTGCTGGGATTGCCATATTGATAACCCTCAAGGAGGCACAGAATGAAAAGCAGTAGAAGAAACTTTCTCAAAATAGCGGGGATTACGGCTCTGGGTATCGGTGTCAGGCCGACGATTGATACTATTGCAGCCGTCGGAGGTCACGGCCCTACCGAACCGGAACCAATTTTTAAACAAAATGAAAAGGCCCTCACCGCAAAGCAGTGGGCCATGGTTGTCGATACACGTAAAATCAAGTCTGAAAAAGATGTGGCGCCTTTATACGAGGCATGCCATAAGATCCACAATGTTCCGGATATGCCGAATAAAAGGCATGAAATTAAATGGATCTGGCCGGAGCAATTTCATCATGCGTTTCCGGACCTGCACAGTGAGTTCCTATCGGAAAAAATTCATCATACTATTTTTCCGGTTCTTTGCAACCATTGTGAAAATCCGCCTTGTGTCAGAGTATGTCCGACCAAAGCGACTTTCAAAAGGGAGAGCGATGGTGTCGTCGTTATGGACTATCATCGGTGTATTGGATGCCGATTCTGCTTGGCAGCTTGTCCCTATGGAGCCAGAAGTTTCAACTTTTTCGACCCAAGAGAATATATCAAGGAAATTAATTTGAAATTTGCCAGAAGAACCAAAGGGGTTGTCGAAAAGTGTAACTTCTGCGAAGAAAGGTTGTCGGAAGGGATCGAACCGGCCTGCGTTGAGGCTTCCAACGGTATTCTGACTTTCGGAGATCTTTATGATCCAAATTCTGAGGTCAGGAAGCTCATTGCGGAAAATTTCACCATTCGACGCAAAATTCACCTGGGCACCAGCCCGGCAGTCTACTACATCGTGTGAGGTGGTTATGCTAGAAAAGGCATTAAAAGGATCTAAAGTATACTATGGTTGGATGCTTGCCCTGCTTACGATTATCGGCGTAGGTTTCGGCACTTATTTGTGGCAGTTCAATTCCGGTCTTGGTATCACCGGTTTGAGTCGGGATGTCTCCTGGGGTTTTTATATCGCTCAGTTTACCTTCCTGGTTGGTGTTGCTGCGTCAGCGGTGATGCTGGTCCTTCCTTATTATCTTCATGATTACAAGGCCTTCGGAAGAATTACCATTTTAGGGGAGTTTCTTGCGGTATCTTCTGTGACCATGTGTCTGCTCTTTATTATCGTGGATTTAGGGCAACCCGTTCGCGCATTGAATGTTTTGCTGTATCCGACACCCGGATCCGTATTGTTTTGGGATATGATTGTTTTAAATGGTTACCTGTTGCTGAATCTCGTAATAGGCTGGAAAGTACTTGAGGCTGAAAGAAACAACGTCCATTATCCCATGTGGCTCAAACCTCTTATTTACCTGTCGATTCCATGGGCAGTCAGCATTCATACCGTAACAGCTTTTCTTT